>DINC01000116.1:5287-9033 GCA_002425885.1 Spirochaetia bacterium UBA5550
ATCCTTGCAAGAACAGGGTGAACCATATTTTCAAAAAGGTCATTCTCTCCGGATGTGATGAAAATTTTATTCCCGTAAATTTTGAATGTACCGTCAGGCTGTCTTACTGCTTTAGTTTTGAGAGCTCCGACATCAGATCCTGCATCAGCTTCTGTGAGACACATAGTTCCGCCCCACTCCTGAGAGTACATCTTTTCCATATAAAGCTTTTTCTGTCTGTCTGTACCGAATACTTCAATAAGGTGGCCGGCCCCTGTAGTAGCTTCAGGATAAAGCATGAAACCCATGTGGAATGAATAGTACTCATAAGATGCCATACAGATTGTATAAGGCATCCCCTGTCCGCCATGTTCCGGAGTTATACCCATTGTAAAAAGCCCGGCTTCGTTCATAACTTTATGCACATTATGATACTGAGGAGGGATGGTTACTTTACCATTATCAAATTTTGCCCCGCCCTGACTGTCAACTTCCTGATAGCAGCCGAGGATATGCTCTTCACATATCTGCTTTGTCAGATCAAGAGTCATGTCAAACATATCCTGATCAAAGTCAGCGAACATTTCTGTCTGGCAGAGATCAGTTACATTAAGCATCTCATAAAGAACGAATTTCTGATCCCTTGAATCAACTATGCGATCCATAGAAAACCTCACTTATTTTGTATTTTATGTTGTTTTTTGACAAAGCCGGGCTGCAGAATATTCCATGAACCGACGAAGTTCCAGCAGTTTCTGCCTGTGATTTGCCGACTATCCAATCCGGCCCTGTCGTTTTTATATTTATATTATTGAAGGTATAATCCGCCGTATTCAACCGGCTGTTTACACCAATAATAATCGTTAAATCACATTTATAAATCTGCATTATATAAATCCACAATAATTTTGCTTTTTAATTACAGTTATACGAATTTTGTTCAAAACNNCGCTATTTTATCTAATCATCAGGAAACTGACGCGTCATGTCAACATACAGTTATGATGATACTAAATATTAAATTAAATTGACAAAAAGCTGATAATAATGAAACTTCAACCGTCCGATCAGTCAATTTTCCGAATTATAATAATCACATAAAATGAAAAAAAGAATTTCAATAAGCGACGCCATATGGTCATTCATAGGGGTAACCGAGGAACTCCTTGCCCTTAATTATAAACCGGGCTACAAGCCATGGCATATAATGGAGATAAGAGGGAGTTTCATTTACTTCATCTCAGTTGCCGGGATATCCTCTGTCGCAGCGTTATTCCAGCTGTTTGCCGGAGTACACCCCGGCACAATAGTTGCACCTTTTGCATTAAATCTGACCGTAACAATAATGGCATGGTGTATTTACAGGATGAAGAAGAATCTGGAGGATGCCACAGTTCTCTCCTTCTGCACCTCCAGCCTGTTCGCAATCAGCGTTATATCAACACGATATATCTACGCAGCACAGCTTGGCTGGAATGTTGCACTGATATCATATAACATTTCTGTTCTCTGTATAACACTTGTAATAATTAATCTTTTTCTCTACAACAGAAGAATCTACCGCACAGTATTCTTTATCATACTGGTAAACTGGATAGTTTTTCTGATTGCTGCTTATTTATCAGGAGCAGAGATGCAGATAAAGATTGTTGATGGTAAAGTTATCCATGAAGGCTTTAATCTCCTTCGGGAGATCTTCGTCATGATAATCATGGTATTCATAACAATAGCGGTGTATATGAATATCCCCATCATTGAAGCTTATGAAGAGAAGACAGTTCAGCAGCAGAAAATTATCGAGGAGTACAACACCTTTCTCTCAATGAAAGTTGAAGAGAAGACACGGGAACTCCACAATGAACTTAAGGAGAGAAAAAACGCAGAAAATATACTGAGAAAATTCTCTGCCGCAGTGCAGCACTCCCCGGCAAGTATCTGCATTACAGACAGGGCGGGGAGGATTGAATATATCAATCCCCGTTTCGCGGAGATGACAGGTTACTCCCTCGAAGAAGTCCGCGGTAGAAAGCCGGAGGAGTTTCTGAACCGCAGCCTCCTTCAGAACGAAATCAAAATGATTATAGATGTAATCAAAAACGGCGGGAAATGGACAGGCGAGCTTAAGAATATCAAGAAGAGCGGAGAGGAATACTGGGAACTGGCATCCATCTCATCCATAAAAGATGAAAATAATAAAATAACGAACTATATCGCGGTTGAAGAGGACATTTCTTTAAGAAAAGCCATTGAAGATGAACTAAAAGTTAACCAGATAAAACTGCAGGAACGTAACCAGATAATCGAAAAGGAGATCTCAATTGCAGAGATTGTTCAGCGTACATTACTGCGTGCCGATTCCGGGAACTGGAAAAGATTCAAGATGGACTTCAGGCAGAAATGCGTTGAAAAAATCGGAGGTGATTTTTTTACTGTTAAAAGTGCCGGTTCTGATGACATATCTGTTTTTATAGGTGATATATCAGGCCACGGAGTTGCCTCTTCACTCTTCATATCTCTTCTCAAATTTATTACAGACGATCTTTTTGCACGTTACAGAACCGGACCTGAAGAGTATATTAAAGCTCTTAACAGAAGTATCTCAGGATATATGTCCTCTTACTTCCTCACAGGAATATATTCCTTCATTTTTTATAATGAAGCCGAAGATACATTCAGGCTGAAATTCTCAAACGGTGCTCACCCGTCACCGGTAATTGTTCGTGCTGACGGCGAAGTGGAGATACTTCAGTCACACGGCTCGCTTATCGGCCTCATGGAGAATGTCGAATACAGGACATATGAACACACGCTGAATCATGGCGACAGGATTTTTCTCTTTACGGACGGTCTTCCCGAGATGACTGATCACATCTCAGGCCAGCCAGTTGGTTTCGGAGATGAGCTGAAAGATATATTCAGCCATTCCACTACCACAGACATGGGGACAGTCCTTGACTGCATAATAGAAAAACTTGACATGATCAACGGAAGCGCCAATTATGAAGATGATCTCCTCATTGTCGGCATAAGCCTTATTTGAATTATTTCAGATACTCTTTAAGCTTCTTCTTCAGCTCCCTGTAGATCTCGGTCTCAATCTTTTTAACTTTGTACCTCGACAGCCCGCCGCCTGAACAAACTTCACTATAAGATCTATCCTCAAGAACACTTTCACGGAAAATTCTGCTTTTTCTCTCGGAGAAGCCGCTGAGTACGTCACTCACGGTTGAAAGTATACATCCTTCGATAACAATCTTTTCGACATCGAATGAATGATTAATTTCACCATCCCACACAGGGATATTTTTTCTGGCATTCAGTTCGTCCCTTTTCTGTTTCCGCAGATAATCGATGGCCATATTCTTTACAGATCGAATCATATAGCTTTTACATCTGGAGTCATCCGGCATCGGGATCTGTTTATTTTTGTACATTCTTATAAAAACATCGTGGGCTATATCTTCAGCCATGTCAAAATCATGAACAATTCCTGAAAGATATTTAACAAGAAAAGAGTAATACTTCCCGTACAATTTTTCAAAGTCCCTATCAAATGTTTGTTTGTCAATATCCGGCATAATGTATACACCTTCTTTATATATTTATAGCTCTATTATAGATACGATTAAAAAAAGCAAAGTAGAAAAAATTTTTTCAGCAATTTTTTTTCATTAATAGACCGGATAGTCAGACATGACTGCTGTTGCGGATAAAAAATTTTCAATGATATAACAGATGAAATTTCTGAATTCATATTATATACGGTT
>DINC01000116.1:9050-13233 GCA_002425885.1 Spirochaetia bacterium UBA5550
TATAAAAATAAAAAAACAATATCAGCGGCTGATAATTATATCTATACAAAGATGGAACAGATGAAAACCGCAAGAGTTATATTATACCAGAAGCCTCTTGGAATTCCGGTGACAAAAAGAGATATACAGGAGATGACTGAGTTCAAACCTCAGTTTGTATGCTTCCCCGAATATTTTTTTGTGAGCCGGAGACTGGGAAATCATGGCCAGACCACTCATAATCAGCAGGCACAAATCAGAAGAATCAAGTGCCTGTCGAAAACCCTGGACTGTGTTGTAATAGGCGGCACCATGCCTGAACTTGCAGATGGAGTTATGTACAATACAACATACGTGTTCAGAAGCGGGGAGGAGCTGGGCTCTTACAGAAAAAAAAATCTCTTCTTCGCGGAGGTGGGCAAGATAACTCCAGGTACCGAGCTGAAGGTTTTCAATGCCTATGGCATCACTTTCGGTGTACTTATATGCGCGGATGTTTTTCATGACGAAAGTTTTTTCTTCATGAAAGAACATAATGCTTCAATCATTTTCTCTCCGACATTTTCTCTCATCAAACAGGACGAGCCGGTTGAGGATAAGCATAAAAGAGATAACGAAATATATGTTAGAGGAGCGGGACTCTCAGATTCGGTAATTGTAAAGGTCTGCGGTGTGCGTGATGATTACAAGACTTTTCTTCAGGCAAGGAGTCTCATTGCAGATGTGAACGGCGTGGTATACAGGGTGAAACCTGAAGAGGAGCATACTCCTCTTATAATTAAAAAGGAGATAACCATTAAGTAATGAACGAAGACCATAGACAGAAATGCCGCAAATGCGGAGCTGAGACAACTGCCGGAAGCAACTTCTGTAATTCATGCGGTGTGCGGATCTATGATATTGAAAAACTTTTATCTCCACGGAAATTTTCTATTAAACTCTCAGTTTATTCAGCAATACTGACTTTTATATTTATACTTCTTTTCAGCTTTTTTACCGCATATTTCTATACTCTTTATGATCAGGATATATTAAATAATCCCGATAAATTCATTTTAATGTCAATGGCAGGCCCGATTCTGGGTATCCTCATTTCATCATTGTTTACCACCTATATATTAACCCCCATCAGAATTAATGAAACAGTCACTGGTGCTTCATTAATAATTATAGCNNAGCATTTAAAGTAAGCGATTTCATCATCGCATCGGCATTCACACTGGAAGGCGTTTCAGTTGCCCTTTTCTCATGCATATTAGCATTAGCCGGTGCGTGGCTCGGATTTTATCTCAAAAAAAAGTTCAGATTTAAATCCTGAATAAACGTCTTATGTCTTATTAAAAATCTGCTCCGGTTTGATAAAACAGCGCAGCTTCGTAAAAATAATCATTTCACAATTATACCCTTCAAACAATTATTGACAGATAAAACAGAGTTCTGACAATCTTGCCCAAAATCATATCTTAACCTGCTTATTTGAACAGTCTAATCCGGTATGATTGCTGATATTATCCTGAGGTATTTTCTATGAAAACAACTGTAAATATAGGGATCATAGGTTTCGGCACTGTAGGTTCCGGAGTTTATCATCTTCTGAAAAACAATTCAGATCCCATCACCCGCAGGTCCGGCATTGAGATCAAAGTTAAAACCGTGTGCGACCTTGATCTTACCCGGCTGAAAAATGAAGTAACAGACGCCTCTGTAACCGATAAATGGAGCGACGTTACAGGAGACGCGGATATTGATGTAATTGTTGAGCTCATCGGCGGCAGTGAACCTGCCGGTACTATAATAAAAGAATCCCTGAGAAAGGGGAAAAATGTTGTAACAGCCAATAAAAAACTCCTTGCTGAAGCAGGTGCCGGGCTGCTTGAAACTGTTGTTGAAACAGGCAATTCAATAGGATTTGAAGCAGCTGTCGGGGGAGGGATACCCTGCATACTTGCGCTGAAAAAGGGGATGGTTGGTAACCATATAAGATCAATACTTGGAATACTTAACGGCACTACAAACTACATCCTCACAAAGATGGCCGATGAGGGGACCACTTTCAAAGATGCGCTTAAGGATGCCCAGGATAAGGGATTTGCAGAGACTGACCCGACTTTCGATATAGAGGGTATTGATGCAGGGCATAAAATTTCACTCCTTGCGATGCTCTCATACGGACGATCTATCGATTTTGAAACAATACCAATCGAGGGTATCACCAATATCAGTCCTCTGGATATCTCCTTCGCGAAAGATATGGGTTATATAATAAAGCTTCTTGGTATTGCTAAACTAATTAACGGCAGGCTGGACATAAGGGTTCATCCCACCATGATACCGGGCGACCACCCCCTTGCATCGGTGAGGAATGAGTTCAACTCCGTGATGTTTGACGGTGACATGACAGGAGCTGTGGTGCTTAACGGACGGGGCGCGGGTAGTCTCCCTACTGCGTCAGCAGTTGTGAGCGACATTGTTCAGCTGGCCTCGCGTAACGAGTATCNNACGGAAAATTTATCGGCAAAGCAAAACTCATTGAACCGGAGGAGCGCGTCTCAAGGTATTACCTGAGACTTTACACAGAGGACAGCCCTGGAATTCTCTCACAAATTTCCGGAGTGCTGGGCAAGCATCAGATTTCAATAGCCTCTGTTATTCAGAAAGAAGTTTCGGAACAGTTTGTTCCGCTGATTATTGTTACTCACGAAGCAAATGAAAGCAACATGATTAAGTGCATAGAAGAGATTGAGAGCTTCAGTTTTGTGAGGGAGAAAGTGGTGTTTATACGCGTTGAAGATTTCAAGAAAGGGGAAAAATAAGATGACTCAATATAAAGCTGAATTCAGGTGTTTTGCAGGGTGCGGAGAGACCTACCCTCTTGATGAAATTGTTTACCGCTGTAAAAAATGCGGGAGCCTCCTGGAAGTGCATCATGATGTAGAGAGGCTTAAAGAAAAGTCAGCGCAGGAATGGCGTGATATCTTCGACGGCAGAAATGGAACAACAAAATGGCCATACGGCAGCGGAGTATGGAGAAAGAAGGAATGGGTTATCCCCCATATAAATGATGAAAGCATTGTTTCGATGTACGAAGGGAACACCAATCTTTTCTGGGCAAAAAGATTCGGCGCCATGTTCGGCATGAACGATCTATGGGTGAAGATGTGCGGCAACAGCCATACAGGTTCTTTCAAAGACCTGGGTATGACTGTTCTTGTTTCAATGGTAAACGAAATGATACGCAAAGGGAAAAAGATTCGTGCTGTTGCATGCGCATCTACAGGCGATACTTCCGCTGCTCTTGCCGCTTATGCTGCTTACGCGGGTATACCGTCAATCGTATTTCTCCCGCAGAATAAAATATCAACAGCTCAACTTGTTCAGCCGATGTCCAATGATTCAATAGTAATCTCTCTTGACACGGACTTTGACGGATGCATGAAAATCGTGCAGGATATAACAAAGGACAACAGTATCTACCTTGCAAATTCGATGAACTCACTGCGCATTGAAGGGCAGAAGACAATTTCTGTTGAGCTTGTACAGCAGTTTGAGTGGGAGGTTCCGGATGTTGTGATTATCCCCGGAGGGAACCTCGGTAATGTTTCCGCCCTGGGGAACGGCTTTCAGATGATGCTTGACCTGGGGCTCATAAAAAAGAAACCGCGCCTGGTTCTGGCGCAGGCAGAACACGCTAATCCGCTATATCTCTCATACCTTAAAGGATTCAGTGAATTTGAGGCACTAACTCCGAAAAAAACACTCGCATCTGCAATACAGATCGGTGACCCGGTCTCTATCAATAAAGCGATAAAAACTCTTAAGGATTTCGATGGCATTGTTGAACAGGCGAGTGAAGAGGAACTTGCAGACGCAGCGGCACTTGCAGACAGGACCGGGATGTATGCATGCCCGCACACAGGTGTTGCGCTGGCTGTTTTAATCAAGCTTATTGAGAAGCAGAAAATTTCGAAAACAGATAAAGTTGTGGTTATTTCAACAGCCCACGGACTGAAGTTCTCGGAATTTAAAGTCGGATATCATGAGAAAAAACTGGACGGGATAAACTGCCGTTATGCGAATCAGCCGGCTCTGCTTGAACCTTCTGCAGACAAAGTAAGGGAAGTTCTGGAAAGGGAGTTTGTGAGGCGGGAAAAATAAAAATTCGATGTAAGGGGTATCGTCGTAGGGGGCAGGCATGCCTGCCCCC
>DINC01000116.1:13240-22298 GCA_002425885.1 Spirochaetia bacterium UBA5550
ACGACGATACCCCTTACGACATTACCCCTTGTGGTTATACCGATAACAGTTTCACCATTTTACGCAGGATTTTCCTGTTAAATAAAGCTCCTTCAAGAAATCCCCTGTATAAAAACTCTGATCTTTTCCCCGCATTAAGATCACTGCTGCCGTCAATATCATAGCCTTCCGTTATTGTATGAATAACACGCTGTATAGAGAAACTTATCATATCCCTGGAGTTTTTCTGTGACTCTATAAACCTGTCGGTATCCGAAAGCTTCCCCAGTATATAATTCACCTTTCCAGGATCTGTTTTATCCCTGCCGTCATCGATCATTTTCGAGAGCTCAGCCGCATGCGTAGCCGCTTTTTCAAGGACCGGTATCAGGCCGTCAATTTCAGACGCCATACTTTCGACTCTGCTTTTCAGTTTATGTTTTCTGTCAGCAGGCCCGGAATCCGCTTTCTCATTAATCAGCCGCCGAAGCATATATCTGATATCCTCCCCCGGTTCGGAGAGTTGCAGATCCTCCTGCTTTACATTTCTTATACCTCTGATTGAAACTCCGTCAAAAGTTGCATTAAGGAGATCGGGATCATTCCTCTTCTCAAACCAGTTCATGAATATAACCATCTTCTGAGTGGAGTGGACTCTCCCTCCATTAATCCCGGGGAGCAGTATCTTCGGAAGATAGGTAAGCTGGCGCCTGTTGAACATCTGGGCATTATTGAATCTCATGGTCTTATTATGTATCTGCTCATCTAAATATGAGCCTTTAACGTGAGCGAGACCCTTTGTAAAAGAGAGGTCCTGCCCGACGAGTATTACTGGTGAAGCACCGAGCCGCTTCGCAAAATCATATGCATTGGTCGACACAGATCCGCCGTGAGTCAGCTCTCCGCGCGATCCGCAGATATTTTCAATCCACTTCATCATCTCAAAGGCCACACCTGTAACAGCTATATCACCTTTAAAAAACCTGAAAGCGGAGGGGTGAACCATGGGATCAGCAATGAGTACAGTTTCACTTTCAGGTACACCTTCGAAGTACCGCGCATTGATAAGCTGTGCGTCAACAGTAACGCAGAAATGCGGTGTTATACCGTGAGCGAGAAGTATTTTATAAGATGTGTCAACAGCAATTATTACCGCCAGTTTAAGGTTTTCCCTGATAAAGGGGATACTCTCAGTGAGAGACGGACCCGCTGCCACGACAATTGCAGGTAACCCTTTGAAAGCGTTATAGAAAACATTCGATCCCCGTGAATCAGCGATAACACTGATATTCCGGGCAATATTTGATGTCCATGTCTTCTCAAATTTAGCCAGAGTTGCAATATTAGTNNTGATAGAGAGTATATTTGAATAGTAATCCGGGTAAATCTGATGAGATCCTCTGTGAGTGATAAAGAGTACGTTCCTTGAAGATCTCCCGTGCATAAGAGCTGCAAGCTCGTCCTCATCAGGGTCAACAGTGAGGAGCAGATTTTCGCGGGAGAGAAGTTCACCGAAATCTCCGGATTCCATGGCCTTTTTAAAAATCAGGGGATCTTTTTCTACAGCTAATACATTAATCTCCAGGCCGGTTTTTTTCAGCAGTTCCTCGATGTGATACCCGAAGCCGAAGCCGAAGACCACAACAAGGTCTCTCCCGGCAATGTCAATATCCTGTATAAACCTTTCGGCTTCACGAAGAGGGTCAACCCTGCTGTGAATAAAAAGCTTTCTCCCCTCACCCTGGATAAAGCATGGAACAGCACTTCCGTTTTTTGCCTCAACAGATTCGATAGTACCGTTATCAGGAATATCGAGACGGGCCGCAAGACGGGGGAACCTCCCCCTTATGACGTTTATATTTTTTGTGTAAATATCACTCATATCAATTCAGCGCATAAAGATTATGATATTATCATTATTCTGAATTCTGCTGCCCGGTGCGGGTTTCTGTGCGAAAACTCTCCCCTCGCCTTTTATATAATACTTTATACCGTTTCTTTCATTAAGTACCCTGAGAATATCAAGAGACTCACCGGCTCCAAGCCCGTTAAAATCAGGCACAGTGAGATAATCCCGGTCTTTCTCTTTCAGTGTACTTTTTACTGTAAGCCCGCTTATATCCCTCCCGCCAATACCGAGATACGGCAGAATACGCTCTGTTATACGTGCAAAAACAGGAGCAGCCACAGCGCCCCCTGTACTGCTGTCTCCGGGATCATCAAATACAACAAACATAGTTATAACCGGTTTGTCGAACGGCGCAATACCGATGAATGATGAAACATTTCTGTCCGAATAAGCTCCGGTGTGCTGGCTGAACTTTTGCGAGGTTCCTGTTTTACCCGCAATTTCATAAAAGAGAGAATCAGCCCTTTTGCCGGTGCCGGTCTTCACAACACTCCTCATGGCTGAAAGAAGAGCGCGCGCGTGTTCTTCACTCAGGACTCTCCCCTTCGCAGCAGGATAGAAGCTCTTTACCGCTGATCCGTCAGGGCGTTCAATCCTTTCTATAAGTGTTGGAGAGATATAAACCCCTCCGTTGGCAATGGAGTTAAATGCCGCTGCCATCTGAGATGCTGTTACTGAAAGTTCATGCCCGATAGAGATTGAATACTTCGACAGCCCGGACCACTGGTTTACAGGGCGGAGTATCCCCAGAGCTTCACCCGGAATTTCAATGCCGGTCTTTTCGCCGAACCCGAATTTTTTCAGGGTTTTGTACATATCAGCTTTTTCAAGGGGCCTGACTGACTGTATCATGCCGGCATTACATGACTTCACAATAACATCTGTTATATTCAATTTACCATGTTTATGCAGGCAGTTAATTCTCACATCATTTATATCAACATAGCCGTTACAGACATATTCTTTTTTCAGGGCATCAGGCCGGTTTTCAATAAGGGCCGCCAGTGACATTATTTTAAGAGTGGAACCTGGCTCGAATGTATCAGTAACACTGAAATTCTTACGCACCTGCGGTGAATAGTTCTGGAACGAATTGGGATTAAATGAAGGTTTTTTTGCAAAAGCAAGAACACGCCCGGTGTTCACCTCCATGATAAGAACAGAACACTGGTGAGCTCCATGCCGCCTGATAGCAATTTCCAGTTCGTCCTCCGCCACGAACTGTATAAACCTGTCGATGGTGAGCCTGAGATTTTTTCGCTGGTAAATCTCCCTGCCGGTTTCATCACGTACTATTTCATCCCGTCCTGAAAGAATTTTATCGAAAAGATATTCAACTCCCTCCAGCCCGTGGTTATCAACTCCAACAAAACCTGAAATATTTGAAGCCAGTTCATCATAGGGATACACACGCCCGTACTCTTTCCGGAAATATATACCTCTTATTTTAAGAGCTTTAACTCTTTCTATTACATGATGGTCACTCTTCCGTCTAAGCCATACAAACTTTTTATCTGACGATAACCTTTCACGTATAAAGCCGGAACTGAGCCCCGTTGCAAGAGCGAGATCCAGAGCAGCCTGGTCTTTATTTAAAATTTCTGAAGGATTGGCAAATATTGAATCATACTCCACGCTGAGGGCAAGATAGTAGCCGTTGCGGTCTGCAATATAGCCGCGCCCCGTATCAAGAGGTTCACTTGTATGAAGGATTATTTTTTCTGAAAAGTGGAGATTGAAAAGCTTTATTACAAAGAATACTGTTATTACTGCAAGGACCAGAGCGGTTACATAAACCCTTCTTTTAAAAACTGATTCATTCATTTTATGGCGAACCGGCTCCGGTCTTTAATATTTTCTATGATGAATCTACCTTATCAGGCCGATACGTGAAAAATCCCCTTTAAAAACCTGTCCGGTATTCCAGTAGAGGATGAAAGCACGCCCTTTGATAGATGTAATATCAAGATATCCGAAAAACCTTCCATCAGAAGAATTCACCCTGTTGTCGCCGAGGACAATCACTTTTCCCTCCGGTACAACCCCTTCAATATTATTGTTTTTACTTATATTAAAATAGGCATAATCTGTCGGTTTTCCAAGAGTGTACGGCTCATCCTGCCTCTTCCCGTTAATATAGACATACCCGTCCCTGACATGGAACTCATCTCCGGGAAGAGCTATACATCTTTTTATATAGTCTTTATGCTTTTCGCTTTCAATAGGGGGAGTANNCGCTGAAGCTCCCGTACTGCGAGGAACTTAAGATGTACCGGAGCCTCCATGCCCATCATTCGAGGGATAACAGGACCGTATGTGACCTTTTCCACAAAAAGATGATCGCCGATCTGAAGTGTTTCTTCCATAGAACCTGTGGGGATATAATACGCCTGAATCACATACTGTATTATATGAACCGCAAGTACAAGCGCCACTGTAATGGCATCAACAAATTCCCATATCTTTTTATAAAGAGCAGTTCTGCCGGGCGCCATATCCTGGAGAAGCCCGGGGATCATGTCACGGTGTTCATCCTGAAGGAGCACTCTCGGAAACGAAGTAGCCAGAGATTTCTCTCTTATAACCAGGTTACCCAGAGGGTTAATTTCAAAATAGGTTATATCATCAGCAGCTATTTTAAAAACAGCTTTTGCACTTTTTATCTCAATACCGCTTTTATCCAGCCTGATATAGCCGCCTTTATACTTAAAATACTTAATAATGTGATTTAAATAGCGGACGAGGTAAAAAACTGTGGCAAGACTGCCGATAAAGTATATATAAACACAGGGAGTTTTGACAAAGGGGATAGCCACAGCAAGAAACAGTGTAGAATAGGCAAAGAGTATCAAATAAACTGTTCTTTTGATGAAAAACTTTACAGCGTCTCTGCCTGAGATTATATTGAATACAGTATCAAACTCTTTTGATTTATCGAATCTAAGAAACTGAATCATGAATTTCTCCTTAAAGGAAGCCGTTACAGCGAAAAACCGGGATAATTGGAGTAAAACTGTAACAAATTAGAATAAAATCGCAAAATTTATTGCATATTTAACAGCGTACATTTAAAATAGTATTTAACNNACAAGTGTCTACAATTTTTTTATGAAAACAATAGATGATATAATAAAAAGAATCCAGCCCGAAAAACAGAAAGAACTAGCTTCTTTTTTGAATATAAAAAGCGTCTCAGACGCGAAAATAAAAGAGGCTCTTCTCAATATGTTCACACTAAACAGGCTAATATCCTCCCTCGACAGAACCGAGCTTAGAATCCTACGTCTGCTGTACACGAATAATGACGGCATGAGCTTTGGCGATATACAGAAAGTTCTTGATATTGGAATTGATGAGATCGAAAAATCGCTGAACAATCTCAATTCCATGATGCTTTCTTATGTAATCAAGAACCGGCAGATGCTGAACAAGAAGATGGACAAGGCTTTCTGTCTGAAAGAGGTATCCGATATTCTGAATATTACTGATATTCAGGGAATAAAGGAGTACCTTCAGAATGCCCTTGAATCGCTGATAGAGAAGATGGAACTCCCTCCCCCTGATAAGGCGCCGGATGAAAAGAGCCTGTCTCTAATGAGGCTCATATCGGACAGAGGGGGGATTATTACTCTCGATAGCCTTTCTGAACTCCTGACATCATCCGAACAGGAAAAAAGGATCAACGAACTCCTCGCAAAAGGGCATCTTAAAATTTTCAATGTAATCACAGACACTCATACAGCATATATTACTGTTAACGAAAAACTGCTTCCGTACACCGCAAGCCAGAACAAAAAAGGGAACCTCCCTTCCGGAACAACAGTTAACAACAGTTTCAACATTGTTGTGAATCTTCTGAAGACATTCGATTCGATATCATCATCTGGTCTCTTTCTTACTAAACAGAATAAATTCAGAAAGATCGACATCAAGAAAATTTCTGAAAGAATGCTTAAACTCACAACTGTATCGGGAGAGGATTTTGACGAAGAGGAGAAAGCCCACCTTACCATGCAATTCCTCAATATTCTCGGCTGTCTGAGACTGGATAAGGATATAGGGATTATCTCGCTGAGATCTATTGCTGAAAAAATTGAAGATCCCGTTCTTATTCTTAAATCTATTTTCAACAGAGTCTCAGAAGGCACGGCTGCTGAAGAGATATTCTGCGGGACATTCCGGCTGCCCGATTACCATTACATAAAAATACTTACAACGATACTGGCAAAATTGAAACCCGCTGATCTAAACTACCTGCGGCTTGTATTTATAATCAACAACGCAACGTCAGGCGTGAGACGTACAGAGGATTCGCTGGGGAACTATATATCCTCTATTGAGGAAGCCTTTACTAAAACTCTGGAACTCATGGTTATATGCGGGGTTGCCGCCATTGACAAGGGGAAGATCCACATAACAGATCCCGGAAGAAAACTTCATGCTGTAATTACAGGGAAAAAGTACTCGAAAGAGGAAGAGGTAAAAAAATCTATCTATATAAGCCCGGACTTCACCCTGATGGTGAACGACAGGGACATAGATCCTGTTTCCCTATACAGAATTCTGGCTTTTACAGATATTGTTAAAGAGGATGTTGTAATTGAGGCTGCCATAACCAAGAGTTCAATTATAAACTCACGAAAGAGGGGAATGAACATAGATGTGTTCATCGAAACCCTGAAGAACCATGCGAAGAACGAAATACCTCAGAGTCTCGAATTTTTGATCAATGACTGGACCAAACAGACAATCAGCGTCAGAATATCCCGCCCGGTGATGATTTATTCAAGTCACAGCACTTTTATTGATGAAATACTGTACAGTAATTATTCGAAGGCAGTTCTTCACAGAATTTCCGAGAATTACGCAATCATAAGCCTTGATTCAATTGATGATGTTGTAAAGTTTTCGAAAAAATATGACATCATACTTACAATATTCGAGGATGAGGAGAATTAATCCGAGATAACTTTAATCTTGGTAGGAAAATTCCAGCTCATAAACTCCTGCAGAGCCCTTANNTATTGTTTTATCCTGAACAAAATAGAGTTTACCGTTAAGCTTTACAAGTCCCCCTTTGTAGTAGGTATATTTCATCTGGTGATCTACCCAGCCGACAAGTTCAACCTTCTTCCAGTTATCAACAGTTTTAAGCACCGGAAGTTTTCTCAGGTGAAGTTCCTTAATGACTCCATCCCTTACGGAGTCCGCCAGTATTTTTTCCCATTCCATTGTCATTTCTGAATAATCCGCCTCAATCTGATTGGTTAACACAAAGTTTACTGCTTCTTTTTTAAATCGTCATTTTCTTTTGTGAGCTTTAAGACCTTCTCTTCAAGCCCGGCATTTATTTTTTTCAGTCTATTTATCTCTTCATGAAGGTTCATAGCTTCAGTTCTGCTGAGCTCCTCCACGTGTTCCCTTGCATCAATAATTCTCTTTGCTTCATGGAGCTGTTTCGATGAGAACTCGATAAGCCCCTCCTGGGCGGAAATTATATTGTTCGCGTCCATGAGCTCTTTGCGTCTCAGATCACCAAGCATCTCCTCTGCCCTGATCCTGTCTTTCATGGCGAGAAACTCGTTCTTTCTGAACAGCGCGATATTTCTTATTGATTCGTTGAGATTCAGCTGCTCCTGCATAAGTCTCTTCTCAAAATCCAGTATTTTGAGGAACATACTCTTTTCAACTGCTACATCAGATTCATCAGAGTTTTTCATTCCCAGAAGATGTTCAAAGACTTCGATCCGCGACGATGATTCCTTTGAAACAAGATCCATCATTCTTCTGTATTTCTCAACAAGAAGTGTCTTTTCAAGGAGGAGCGCGAAACTTCTTGATTCAACAGGCCTTTCAATAAAATCAAAGTTGTTCACATTAATAGCATGCTGACTGTGTCCGGAAATACTCCCGGGATCAGCCAGAATAAGTTTAATATTATCCTCCATCCATTTTATAGAGGAGATATCTTTAAGCAGTCCAAAGGGCTCTTCCCCTTTTACATCAAAAATGAGGATGCAGCCGGGACTATACTTCACATCAACAGAGGCTTTGTAATCAGCAATCCTTATATTTAATCCGCCTTTTGTCAGCTTCTGAATAAGCGAATCGCTTTCATGACTGTCTGTAAAATATATTATTTNNATATATAAACAATACAATCTTCATTTAACGGTTAAAGGGAAAAATTGAAAAAATTAGATGACACAAGGCAAAAAGTTTTTATATCAATGAACATCATTTTTATCATACTATTGGCCGGCTATGGAATTTATAATATTATCATAGCTGATATAGAAATTGCTGTATTCGAAATAGTTGTTTCCGTTTTTTTAATAATAACCACATACCTGTTTATAAAGAAAATTAAAATCTTAATATCTATAGCGGCTTCCATGGCTTTCTTCTATATAATGTCAGTTTATCTATTCATAACCGGCGGCGCCAGCGGTACAGGTATATTCTGGTTATTCGTCATTCCTGTTGTTTATTTCTTCTTCCTCGGGAGCAGATATGGAACAACTCTTTTTCTGATTCAGTATGTATCAGTAATCATACTGTTTATTGTGTCAAAAGCAGGGTATCTGACAATTTATTATGACAGCAAAACCGTTCTGTTTTTTTTAATTGTTTCAATATTTGAGTCAATAATACTCTTTATTCACGAGAGAATTTTAAATGACTACCTTTCACAGATCAGAACCATGAGGGGGCTGATACCGATATGTGCGAACTGTAAAAATATCCGCGATGATAAAGGGTACTGGAAGCAGGTCGAAGTATATATCCAGGAACACTCGGAAGCGGATTTTACTCACAGCATCTGCCCTGATTGCGCTAAAAAACTATATCCGGACATTTACAACAAAGAAAAGAAATAATATCCGCCTTGGGGAGATAATTCCAGTTCAGTCCTGCTCCTCCTGCTTGACGAAGTCCCGGTGTAATTTAGATATTAAAGAGATGGATAAAAAAACTATGAGTATAAACAAAGAAGATATTATAAAGAATGTCTGTTACACAGATCTTGTCTATGGAAGAATAAACAAAAAACTTGATATTAATTTCTCAAAAGACCAGATTGAAGGGTTTATATTGAAAATTCTTAAAGAAACAGATGAGAAATGTATTTCGAGGAAGGGAAAAAATTATTATGTTGTTAATGCCGGT
>DINC01000014.1 GCA_002425885.1 Spirochaetia bacterium UBA5550
GGTTGGTACTGAATTACTGTTCATATCAAAAACCTCATGCGAAGAAGTATTATAATCAGACTGATGCTGTTAAAATTATCGGAAAAAGTATTTGTATTAAGAGTAAAATAAATTAGACTTTTTCGCTTTTTTTTTATATATATAATCCAGTCAGGCGAAATTTTGAAACACAAAAACAGGAGTTGGAACACTTTATAAATGGAGGTGCAAACATTAATAAACTATCTGTAGTTCCGATTTTTATTATATTATGGCAGGGTTTAATTTGAGCCTGACCGGATTAAATAATCTTGACATCTGAACTATCAGTGTTTTTAATAATCAAAATTAGTATATTCGGGGGAATGAGTCTGACATTAATATAGAGTTGTTGCGGATCTGCAGTAAACATGCAATCATAAAAACGGGGTAATTGAAAATGTTCGGAAGAAAAGTAAATAACACAAGGGTTTTTCGAGTAACAACAAAGATAGTCCTTGCATTTACCCTTTTCATACTTTTATCCAACCTGGCTTCAAACTATGTAAATCTCCTTTTTAACCGTTCAGAAATGCTGAGTCTTATGAACCAGCTTCTCATCAAGGATCTCAAGGCTATGTATATGTACTGCAATAACCAGTATGAGATCTACAGATTTGACAGGAACCTTGAAGAATCGGTTAAGAGCATAGAGAGCAAAGGTCTTAATGAGATTAAGAATGAGAAGGCTGTTGTTCTGGGAATAAAGAGGGACGGGGGGATACACTTCCAGGCCTCAAAAATAAAAAAATATGAAAGATTCAATGATGTCATTGCTCTGAATGCCATGATCAGCCATGTCAAGGGTGATCAGTCCGAGGGTTCTGAGGGCCATCTGAATTTTTATTTTAATAATGAAGAGTATTTCGGCTTATTCAAATATAACCCCAAGTGGGATATATTCATACTGAGAGGTGAGGAGAAGAACGAATTCTTCAGTGAATCCAGGTTGATCTTCATCCAGGTAAGTATAATTATTCTGATAATAACAGCAGTCTCGGCTGTTGTGGGTATTTTTATCCTCCGGCGCATACTGAAGTTTATTGATGTTATAACAAAATCGATCATGGATATGATCCGGAAGAAGGAGCTCAGTCTTATCAACCTTGAGGGAGCGACAAACGATGATGTTACCTACATGGGAGTCGCTTTCAACTCGCTCTCAAGCACTGTAGGCAACCTGGTTAACATCTTCCAGAAGTTTGCAAACCAGGATATAGTGCGCAAAGCCTACGACGAAAGGGAGGTTAAGCTTGAAGGTACAAAGAGGGAACTCACCATTCTCTTCTCTGATATAAAGAGCTTCACATTCATTACCGAGACACTGGGTAACGATATTATTAAACTTCTTAATATGCATTATGACAGGGCAATAAGGGAGATCATAAAGTATGACGGTGTGATTGGGTCAATCATAGGGGATGCTCTCCTTGCTGTTTACGGCGCTCTTGATGATGCCAGGGAAAACAAGTCATTTCAGGCGGTTCTCTCCGCCTATAAACTCCATGAAGTTACAGAACTCCTGAGACTCAGAATGGACAAGATCAAAACAGAGATCGAAGATGAGAAGGGTAAGCTCACAAAGGATGAACTCCATGTGTACAAAGCTGTTCTCCTTGAGATTGGTGTAGGTATTGATGGAGGCAGCGTATTCTATGGGACCCTGGGCTCTTATGTAAGGATGACAAATACTGTTATCGGTGATAATGTCAATGCTGCATCAAGGCTTGAAGGGCTTACAAGGGTTTACAAGGCTCCTGTAATCTGTTCAGAATATGTGAAGAACGATATAGAAACTAATGTTGATAAACATGGAGTTTATTTTCTTGAGATCGACAGAGTAATGGTAAAAGGTAAAACAAAGGCTCAGAAGATATACTGGCCTGTTCTTGAAAGCGAGATTGATGAGAGATTCAGAAAAGACCTCACTGCTTTCGAACTGGGCCTTGAACTTTATTACGCGGGTAAATGGGCTGATGCGCGTAAAAGATTCGCAAAATGCAGCCTTAAAGTGGCTGATGTATTTAAAGAAAGGACATCAGAAAGATGTCCGAGCAACTGGGACGGCGTATGGCAAATGACAAGCAAGTAAAAAAGGATCTGGTTCCCTTCGGTGCGAAATTTCTTCCGGAGGAGATCGCTAATATTGACGGCAGTGCCGAGGTTTACTCACTGGAGTCTGAATACGCGAAAACTAAAAAGAATAAAAACTGGCTGGTTTTATTTATTGTTTTTATCTTTATCGGCCTTATAGCGGCTCTTACAGTTTTTGTTACTTACTATTCGGAGAAAAAGGATAGCAATATCGAGGTGAGTATAAGCGAGTTTGATGATCTTCGCCTTAAAGAGATTCTTAATTCCTCCAGGCTGACAGAGAACAATCTCCAGATAAGTAAGAATGAAGTTCTGAGCCTGATGATTGAAATGAGAAACAGGATTCTTGAAGTGAATAACAGGTATCTGGTAAGGCAGAATGCTGTACTTGACAAGGGGTTTCCTGATAATGTGGCCAGAGAGAAGCTTACTGAACTAAGGAATGCCGAGAACTCTGAAATCGCAGGTATTAAGGCGAATTACGAAGGCCAGATAAACAGGAAGCGCGCAATCATAAACGAGATTGAACAGGAGAAAATCAAGGCCGACAGAGAGCTTCAGAAGGAAAATAAGGCAATCGGCAAATTCGGTGATGAAAATAAGCTCTACGCGCATAAGATGAAACTCCTTCAGGATTCTTCCAAAAGCGGGCTTAATGCTCTCACAGATTTTTATGAGAGATATATCAAGTATATTATACTTAAGTATAACCCTGTCTTTACATCAGGTGATGTAAAGAGCACTCTTGAGCGGAGTCTTAAAAAGGATGAGCAGCAGAATCTCCGTGAGTATGATGAGCTTTACGCAAGGGAAAATATAATAAGCAGACAGCGTTTTGATGAAACCAGGGCAAAAATAAATGATCAGAAGATGCTCATTCAGAGGCTTGTCGGCGTGAATTATGAAAACTCCGTTCCTCCGGCACTTAAGAGTATTGATAATCTTTCAAAATCCATAGTGAACGATTATGAAACTTTTAATTTCGGGCTGACATCAACAGTAAAACTGAAAAATTCACAGATAGAGGACTACAAAATTGCTCTTGATGCAGTACTTAAAGAGAGGCCTGAAAGCGGTTACATTATATCTGCTGTAAATCCTTCAAGAATTTCAATTCATGTAAACAGGCTTCTGACAGTGAAGGAGGGTGATACAGCCCTTGTGTTCAGGACTGATGATCTTTATATAGGTGAGATCGCGTTCTACAGGACATCCGAAGGAATTAAAGCTAAACTTGTGAGCCTCGCGGGGAAAGAGAAGATGAGGCCGTTTGACAGAATATTAATCAAGATTAAGTAGGTTGAAAATGAAAGTGAAAACATTTATAATATCATTATTCATGTTGCTGTCAGTATCAGGAGCCATGGCGTATGACTGGAACTCTGCCGGTATGACCCTGAAGGAATCGGGATCAACTGAAGATGAAAATTATCTAATACTGGCAGACAGAAGCTCGAATGAGATCAAGGTAAGGTTTCAGGGGGAACTCAGTGATGCATGGGCTGATGCTGTTGTTAATCTGAATAAAAAATTCAGAACATGGACATACATGAAGGTCGGGAAACTTGATTTTTATGTTAACGGGAATACCCTTGATATCCTTGTAATCCCTTCATCTTTTAATTATAAAGGGATGGATTTTGTTCCTCATATTCCCGCAGGGATGACTTTCATTTATGATTACGATCTCAGATATAACTTCAGGGTGACTAAGAACGATTTTTTTCTCAGAATAAATGACAGGTTTATCGATGAGTCATTCCTCTGCCAGAGGATGAAAGAGGCCATTGATGATCCCGTGGGATACATGAAGAAAAGAGAGCCGGAGTATTTCCTTCGAAAGCTCAATGAACTTGAAGAGGCTCAGGCTAAGACACAGAAGGAATCAGTAGAAAATTTTAACAAACTTGTAAATGCTGTTATGTATTTTCAAAACAGCGGTTTTCTCGGATTCGGGAATAATCCTGTGAAGCCCCTGGTGATAAAAAGGGTTGTTGAGCTGAGAACTGCTGACCCGAAGATTACTAAAGAAAAAATTAAAGCGCAGCTTGAAACTGAAAAGATGGAAGTGAAGGATAAGGAGATAACACTGATCCTGAATATCTTCTATAATGAGTTTGAATAAAAAATGCTCATAGCCAGTTTTAACTGTAACTCGGTGCGGGCTAGAATGCCCGTACTGAAGCGTTGGCTTGCGGAAACCTCCCCGGATTTTCTCTGTCTCCAGGAGACCAAGGTTGTTGACAGCGATTTCCCAGTTGATGAGTTTCTTGAGAGCGGTTATAACTCTGTATTCATGGGTGAGAAGTCCTATAACGGTGTCGCGATTATTTCAAAAGTGAAGCCGGACTCAGTGTTTTACGGTTTTGACGGAATGGGCAGTGATGAAGGGACAAGGCTTATCGCTGTAAAATCAGGAAAGATCAACATAGTAAATACATATATCCCTCAGGGTACAGCTCCCGATTCAGAGAAATTTCAGTATAAACTCCAGTGGTTTGGAAGGATAAAGGAGTTATTTGATTCCCGTTATAAAAAAAGCGACATATTGATATGGGTGGGAGATTTCAATGTTGCTCCTGAACCGATTGATGTTCATAATCCGAAGAGGCTTCTCGGCAGCGTGGGCTATCACCCTGAGGAGCATAAGGCTCTTGCCTCGGTAAAGGAGTGGGGATTCACTGACATCTTCAGGAAGCATACTCCTGATGGAGGTAATTATTCATTCTGGGATTACCGTGTAAAGGATGGAGTGGCAAGGGGCCTCGGCTGGAGAGTTGATCATATCTGGGGGACATCAAAGGCTTCTGATAAATCTGTAAGATCATGGATTGATGTCGAACCGAGATTGTGGGAAAAACCTTCTGATCATACTCCTATCCTCGCTGAGTTTAATTTCTAACCGGAAAGAATAATACCAGCATGTTCCGTTTTTTTAAACTCCCCATTTTTATTGTAATGATAATATTTCCTGCAATACTTTTCTCACAGATAAAATTTCCTGTTGTTGAAGATGTCCCTGATGTTGAGTTTAATAAAACTGAAACCGTCGAAAAATTTAAAGCTTCTGTTACCGTTTATGGTAAGGGAGCCGTTGATGGAGAGATTATTCTCAATGCCGGAGCTTCAATAAATCCTTCATCTGACAGCGGAAGGATTTATACTTTCCGGGACATCAGCCGCATAACTGTTATGAAATGGTCTGTGCAGCGGAAAGGTTCAGGCTGGATTTATTATCCTGACAGATATGAGATTATATTAAAGAATAAAACTGTACTAATGCATGAAGGCAATCTCGGATTTTTTAACAGGATAAGGTTTGTCAGGAGCGAGGGGCGCGAGAATACTCTTTATACATATTTTTATGATTATTTCAGAAACGGTAAATGGATAAACACAGGTACTGCCGGAGAGAAAACTCCCCCCTTAAAACCTGCGGCGGGGACTGCTTATATTATTGAATTGAAGTGAGAAACATCTCAAGCGCGCTGTTGAAAGATTCGCTCTCCTCGAAAAAAGGGATATGACCTTTGCTTTCAAATATAACAAGCTTTGCATCTGGTATACTGTTCTGCATCTCTGCAGTGAGTTCTGCGGAGATCATACTGTCGCATCTGTTCGCGAGAAGCAGAACCGGAATATCGATTTTTCCAAGAATGCCGGTATTATCGATGCCCATGCATATTCTCAAATCCTCTGTGATTATAGACTCCTCCTCGTTATCAATACTCTTCTTTGCTGCGAGGATGAAGATTCCGGCTTTTTTAAAAAATATAGCTGAGAGCATTTCATCGAAAAAATTTCTGAAATCATTAATCGAGCGCTCAACCATATTCATTGTGACAGGTATTCTGGATGCTGTGGATATCAGTATAAGAGCCTGTATTCTGTGATGATTGTTTTTATAGTGTTCAAGGCAGACTGCCCCTCCCATGGAATGCCCGGCAAGTATGTAGCTTCCGATATTCTCCTTTTTTATAACCTGCTCGATGCTTCTGCTGTACACTGAAAGGGATAACGCGCCTGTTTTGCGTGATCTGCCGTGTCCGGGGAGATCAATTGCTATTACCCTGTAAAAGTTTCCAAAATACTTCAGCTGGTTGTGAAAAAACCTGGAATCCGCTGCAAGGCCGTGGACAAATATTATAGTACGGCTGTTTTCTACGCCGCTTGTCCTGTAGTAGATTTTACTGCTGTCAGATTCTATGTAATTCAAAGTTATTCCCATGAAGATGATTTTATTAATCTCTGAATATTATATCAATATTATTATTCAGGTATTGTTAAGATTTTCTTAAAAAAAGGTAAAATCTCTGATGGTGGTTTTGTCTTTTGCTCATGCCGGTACCGGCGGACAGATTTTGACTTCTTTTGATTTTTTTTATACAGAACCGGGATTTGCCAATCCGATGTATTAATTAACTGAAAATTTAATGTAGATTAAACATCAGTATTTTTGTATCTTTNNNNGCTGTAATGATCTCTCTTGCTACAATTTTCTTTAAGAAGGATAATGAGGTCAGGGTAAAAGAGAGCAATTTTACTATATCACAGGTCATTGCGGCCAAAACTGAATCTGATTTTACAGCTATTGTTGAAAAGCTGAACATTATGGCAACAACCATGCTGCAGGAATTTAAAACTGAGCAGCAGAAAAAAATGTTTACCGACCTGTTCTTTACAAATGACAAGGATTTTCTTTATGTAGGTATTGGAACACCCGGTCAAAACGGGGAACTTGAAATAAAGAAGTTTATATATAATGACAGGTTTTTTAAAGACAATTCAGTCGATTACAAGCTCCCTGTTCAGGTTAATGAAGAGAACAGGGATAAATATAAACGCTCCTTTAATGATGAGGCTGTTGTTCATAACGTTTCAGCAAAATTCGGTTCACCTGTAATTGCTGTTACGTTTCCGTTCCAGAGGGGAGCAAATGAAACTGTAAGTTCAATAGTTGTAGGGTACATCAGGCTCAATAAAATTCTGAAGTCTTTCAGTAAATCGGGCATAACTGATACGTTTATGATAAATGGCGAGGGGGATGTTCTCGCTCACCCTGACACAAAACTTGTTCTGGGGCATGTGAATCTGATCAATCTTCCCATTGTAGATATGATGATGAAGAGTAAACTGGATAACGGGCAGACCAGGTATAAAAATGAAAGCGGAATATTCCATCTCGGATCTTTCAAAAAGATCGGGTTCAGCGGTATAGGAGTGGTGAGTTCCGTGTCAGAAGACCTTGCGCTGCAGGAGGTTTACAATATCCAGAGAAGGAATATCTACATCACTGTAATAGTTCTTAATCTTGCGATACTTATTGTTTATTTTTTCAGTAAATCGCTCACAAATCCGATTACCGCACTCCTGGGAGCAACTAAGGAGATTGAGGGGGGTAATTTCCATGTTGGTATAAAGCCGTCAACCGGAGATGAAATCGGGATGCTTACCGAGTCTTTCGTTGAGATGGGACGGGGACTTGAGGAGAGGGAGAGGATGAAGGATGCATTCGGCAAGTTCGTTAACAAGGAGATTGCCGAGCAGGTACTTAGAGGTGAAATCAAGCTCGGCGGTGAGAGGAAGAAGGCAACAGTATTCTTTTCTGATATAAGATCCTTTACTGCTATTTCTGAAAAGCTTGAGCCGGAAGAAGTTGTTGAATTTTTAAACCAGTATATGACTCGAATGGTTAACTGCGTGAACGATACTTTCGGTGTTGTTGATAAATATATAGGTGATGCGGTAATGGCAGTATGGGGTGCTCCGGTTTCTCACGGCAATGACACAGAAAACGCGATTAACGGCGCGCTCATGATGAGAAAGGAACTTATTGAGTTCAACAAGGGGAGGGGGGATGACAAGCATCCGATAATCAAGATCGGCTGCGGAATCAATACCGGCCCTGTGCTTGCCGGCCAGATCGGTTCCATGGAAAGGATGGAGTATACCGTTATCGGTGACGCCGTTAACCTCGCTTCAAGAATTGAATCCCTTAATAAGCCTTTCGGAACAGATGTACTTATATCTTCAGATACATATCATGAAGTGAAAGATATATTTAATGTGGAGCCCATGCAGAAGATTAAGGTAAAAGGAAAGTCGG
This sequence comes from Spirochaetia bacterium UBA5550, assembly GCA_002425885.1. Lineage (GTDB taxonomy): Bacteria > Spirochaetota > UBA4802 > UBA4802 > UBA5550 > UBA5550. Next base: position 8,219 of record DINC01000014.1, read on the forward strand.
AGCCGCAGCAGATATACGCTGTGCTTGGGAGGAAGGATGACCCTTCTGCTCCGAAAACTCTTGAGGATATGAGAAAGCTTGTGGGCATTGATATGAAGGGGAAATGTTCGGAAGAAGTCGGCGATGAAGGTGAAGTGAAATATGAAATTATTGAGGGGTGATATAATAGTATCTGCCGGAAGTGCTCTGATTATTTCAGCCAGTTCGGCGCTTCTATATGCTGATTTTACAAGGAAGATTGACGCAGGTGATCTAAAGCAGATAGGTACTATAACATTCAAGAGGGAAGTTGCTCAGAGGAAATACCAGGCCCAGGTTGTATGGGAGGAGGTGGAGCAGAACTTCCCGGTATTTAACAATGACTCTATCCGTACCTCCGAACTGTCAGAAGCCGTGATACATCTTAATGACGGTACAGACATAAGTGTTGATGAGAACAGCATGATAATGCTCTCCTCCCTGGAAAATGCTATAAATATTAATTTCGAACATGGTTCAATTTCAGCAAACAGGAGCGGTATAAGCGGAGCAGATATCTCTGCCATAAATATAAAATCAATGGATGCCACTGTGTCTATTGACAAAGGTAATATACAGCTTACTCAGCTTGATAATCAGGAACTTGATCTCACTGTATCGGAAGGCCAGGCTAAAGTTAAGGATGCAAAAGGCGAGACACTTGTTAAAGTTAACGAGAAAGCCCTTATATCATCCGACAGGCAGGATACAAGAATTGTTCAGATCAGTTTCAATCTGAAAACTCCTTCGCCTAACAGGTATATAGTGAGTGATGCCCCGAAAACTGATGTTTCATTTGAATGGACAGTTGAAGGGAAATTCAGAAATATTACATGGGAAATAAGCAGTGACAGGACATTTGCAAAGCCTCTGCGAAGTATAAAGGTCTCCGGTGAAAACAGGGTCTCATACAATCTGGAAGAGGGGGTATGGTTCTGGAGAATCTCTGCAATCAATCAGGAAACAGGTAAAAGCGAATACAGTGATACAGCAAAATTCAATATACTTTATAAAAAGCCACCCAGAATTATTGCGCCTCTTGCCGAGGAGATTATAACTCACACAGCGACATTTAATGCCGTTTCATTCAAATGGATTGATCCTGATAACACCACTGATTATACACTTGAAATATCACCGGATAATGGGTTTACAACAATACTTAACAGTGTTAAAACACCGTTAAGTGATATTACCGTTGATAATATTAATCCGGGGCGATATTTCTGCCGGATTAAAAGCGCTCTCAACATCGGCGGAGAGGTCTTTGTAAAAAACAGCAGCACTGTCTCATTTGTTGTAGAAAAGGCTAAAGAGATCTCTCCTGTTAAACTTCTTTCTCCTGTAAAAGGGAGTAAAATTGATCAGGAGCTGCTCAAGGCAAAGGGGCTTGTCCTGACATGGGGAAGTGATTCGGCTTTTACATCGTATGATGTTGAGATATCCGGGAATCCCGATTTTACTGATATTGTAAAAAAAGAAAGGAGAACTGTCAACTTCTTCGAAATGACCGGTACTCCGGACGAGGGTACATATTACTGGCGTGTGCAGGGAGTAATATCCGAAACAGAGAAAGTACCATTCTCCGAGGCTGGTAATTTTGCAGTAACAGTTAAAGAAGTCCTTGCTCTTGTATCACCGTCGGGCGGTGAAGAGATAAAGATTCCCGCTGACAGAAAAGATAACAGCGTAAGATTTATATGGAAGAAGGTAAGTATCCCGGGAACTTTCAATGTTCATTTCGCGGACAATCCTGAGTTCGCTAAAGCAAGGATTCTGAATTTCAGAAATGAGAATGAAGGTCAGATATCTATTCCTGCATCTGGGGAATATTTCTGGAGGGTTACTCTTTCTGATAAAAAGGGGAGGGAGCTTATGCGGAGTGAAACCGGCAGGTTCACCGCGTTTGTTGAAAAGCCTGTAGACATTGCAAAAACATTAATTGTTGTAAAGGCTCCTGTTCAGGGTGCAAAGATATATATAAATTCAGCATTCAAAGGGTATGGAACAGTCAGTACCGAGGTTGCACCTGAAAAGAATATAACTGTCAGAATCACTGCAAAGGATTTCAGGGAGTATACATCAACCGTTAAAGTTGAAGAGGGGAAAACTCTGACAGTGGCCCCGACAATGGAAAAATCAAAGCAGCTTGAACGTGTCAAATGGGTAAGCTCACTCGCTTCACCCCTCAGTTCTGCTCCGGTTTATTATAAAGATAAAATAATCACCTGCTCGGAGAATGGTTCCTTCACTGTCTTAAACAGCAGCGGAAATGTAATAGTAACAAAAAAGGTTGCATCAAGAATTGAGTCAAGACCTGTAATCCATGAAAGTGCAGCATATATTGTTGATGTTGACGGTAATCTTTATTCAATTGATATTAATAGCGGAAAGCTTAACTGGAAAGTTAAAGCAGGGGGGCCTCTCCTTTTCAGATCTGAACCTCTTGTCACAAAGGACAGGATATTCCTTGCAACAGGTTACGGTTTTGTTGAAGCCTATGACCATACAGGCAAAAAAAGGTGGTCAACTAATCTGGATGAATCAATTTATAACTCTTTGCAGGTTGCCGGGCGCAATCTTATAATTGCAACTGATGAATTAAAATTATATGCTCTGGATTCAAAGGACGGCGACACTGTATGGTCTACACCTATAGATGAAAAGGTCATTACCCAGGCTCCGCTGATTCACAATAAGCATATCTATTTCGGCTGCTATTCAGGTATATTCTATTCTATAACTGCTGATGATGGAGATATAGTCTGGACATATAAAACTGACGGGGCAATTTATTCATC
>DINC01000015.1 GCA_002425885.1 Spirochaetia bacterium UBA5550
TCAATAACAAATTGAGGTATTGTATGAAGAAAATTCTTTCTGTTCTATTAATTCTTATAGTTACATGTTCAATTTCTTTTTCTGCAGAGAAGATGCCCGCTGACATAAAGGCTGTGACCGATAAAATCACAAAGCTGACAGCGGATTACTTTAAAGCGATTAAAAATGTAAAAAGCGGGAAAGAGCTGGCCTCTGCAATAAACAGGTATGCTGACGGCATGGAGAAACTGAGCCCGGCTATTAAAACTCTTGAAGCTAAATACGGAACTGCTGACAATGATGAAGATGAAGAAAACTCAGATGACAGCGATTATCCGGAATTTGAGAAGGAGTGGGCTGAGTTAATGTCCGGCAGTGATATGGATGTAAATTTTCAGAATCTTGCGAAATACTCCTCTGACCCGGAAGTAAAGAAAGCGATGAAACGGCTGGAAAGCGTCATGCAGAAAATCGGAATTTCTGATGAAGAAAGTGATAATGAGGAAGATGAAGGGGACTCGGAAGCTGATAGCGAAGAGGAATAAACAGGGTAAATAGTAAACGGGGCTGCCTTTTCTGAAGACAGCCCCGATATCATTGGATATCAGCTCACAAGCACAAGAACATCATTAGTCTGCACCTGATCACCCTCTGACACAAGAAGCTCGGAAACAGTTCCGGACACAGTTGAGTTTATCCTTGTCTCCATTTTCATCGATTCAAGGATAAGGATTGTATCACCTGTTTCAACATGTTCCCCTATATCACAAATAATTTTAAAAACTTTTCCGGGAAGAGGAGACTTTATCTCTGTTCCGTCAGGGGTGCCTGAAGCCATCTGTACCGGATCATTTACCTTGTCGCTCTCCCTTATATTTGTGCTGTAGACCTTACCATTAACGATTGTTTTTCCATGATCCAGTGTAACAGTGTAGTTTTTACCGTTCACAGAGACTGTATATGAAGCACCTGCAGCAAGAGATTTTGATGCTTTAACTTCCTCTTTTTCATTTTTTCTTACACCCATTTCACCTTTGCCGAGAAGAAAAGCAATACCCTTCTCCTTACATGTGGCTGCAATAAAAATATTTTCATCTGTTTCAAGGAGCCCCGCTTCCTTAAGCGCATTACGCGCAGGGGCCATCCCCTTGGAAGGATTTGAGTTATCTATTTCAATGGGAATATTATCAGCAGGCGCCATCCCTAATTTTTCTGCGGATATCTTCAGAATTTCAGGATCAGGTTCAACTGGAGTTTTCCCATAGTACCCGAGAACCATCTTACCGTAACCTTCAGCAATTTTTTCCCATGGCCCGAACATAACATTATTAAATGCCTGCTGGAAATAGAACTGTGACACGGGTGTTACTGATGTGCCGAAACCTCCGCGTCTAACAACCTCCTCCATTGCCTTGATTATCTGGTTGTACTTGTGCATCAGGTTGTTGTCCCGGAGCATCTGTGTATTAGCGGTAAGCGCACCACCGGGCATTGGACTCCAGGGGATAAGCGGATCAACACGAACAGCTTCAGGGGGGAGAAAATACTCCTTCATGCTGTCCTGGAAAAACTCCTCTACGCCCATTACCTTCTCCACGTCCACATCAAGGTCGTATTCACTTCCGCGCAGGGCATGCCACATGGTAAGTATATCGGGCTGACATGTCCCTCCGGACACAGGAGCCATGGAGAGATCTATATAATCAGCTCCTGCTTCAATTGCCGCCTTATAACAGGTCACGCCAATACCAGCTGTTTCATGAGTATGGAAATCTATAATTGTACCTTCCGGGAGCATCTTCCTGGCAAGTTTAATTGTTTCATAAACCTTTGAAGGAGTTGAAGTACCTGATGCGTCCTTAAAACATACGGAGTGATATGGGATTCCGGCATCAAGGATTGAACGGAGCGTCTTCATGTAGAATTCAGGATCATGGGCGCCGGTGCATCCCGGGGGGAGCTCCATGAGTGTAACGCAGACCTGGTGTTTCAGCCCTGCATCAACAATAGATTTTCCGCTGAAGATAAGGTTATTCACATCATTAAGCGCATCGAAGTTCCTGATTGTAGTAACTCCGTGTTTTTTAAACATCTTCGCGTGGAGAGCAATAATATCAGCAGGCTGTGAATCAAGCCCTACAACATTTACGCCCCTTGCAAGTGTCTGAAGGTTCGCATCGGGCCCTGCTGCTTTTCTGAAAGAGTCCATAACGTCAAACGCGTTTTCACGGCAGTAGAAGAAGAAAGATTGAAACTGTGCCCCTCCCCCCGATTCAAAATATGTAATACCAGCATCACGAGCCGCCTCAACTACAGGGAGGTAGTCCTTTGAAAGCACTCTTGATCCGTATACAGACTGGAACCCGTCCCTGAAGGCTGTACACATAAACTTTATTCTTTTTTTAGTCATCTATTTCACCAGCAATTAATTATTTCACGGATTATATCCCGTGTTCGCAGAGACTTCTGCGGAGGGCTTTGCAATGGGCTGCGCGCCTCAAGCCCGGTAAAAAAATTAAAAACGTTCTAATCTGCATATTCAGTAAAACCAATTACTTCACAAGGAGTGACCAGAGAAAACCGGCAGCAATTGCCGAACCTACAACACCGGCAACATTAGGGGCCATTGCATGCATAAGGAGATGGTTATGCGGGTCTTCCTTCTGCCCTATTATCTGTGCAACCCTTGCAGAGTCAGGAACAGCCGATACACCGGCAGCACCTATAAGGGGATTAATTTTATCCTTAACAAACAGGTTCATAATTTTCGCGAAAAGAACTCCGCCAGCTGTAGCAACTGCAAATGACGCAGCACCAAGGCCAAAAATCAGTATAGACTGTTTTGTAAGGAATGTCTGCGCCTGTGTACTTGCACCTACCGTAAGCCCCAGGAGTATTGTAACAATATCAATAAGAGCGGTTCTTGCAGTCTGGGCAAGCCTCTCTGTAACAAAGCTTTCTTTAAGAAGATTGCCGAAAAAAAGCATCCCGATTAGAGCCAGTGACCCCGGGACAATAAGAGCAGACACTAGAAACGCGATAATCGGGAACAGAATCTTCTCGCGTTTTGATACAGTACGCGGTGGTTTCATCCTGATAAGCCTCTCCTTCTTTGTTGTAAGGAGATACATTACCGGAGGCTGAATTACAGGCACAAGGGCCATGTATGAGTATGCCGCAATGGCAACAGCTCCGAGAAGATGCGGCGCAAGCTTTGCTGTAAGGAAGATAGCAGTGGGGCCGTCAGCACCGCCTATAATACCTATTGAACTGGCCTCCTGCGGAGTGAAACCCAGGTAAAGTGCGCCGATGAGAGTAAGGAATATACCTATCTGAGCCGCAGCACCAAGAAGGATCAGTTTCGGATTAGAGAGCATTGTTGAAAAATCTGTCATTGCGCCGATTCCAAGAAATATAAGCGGCGGAAAGATCCCCTGCGTAACTCCGAAATATATGTAATGGAGAACACTCCCCGCATCATAAACACCAAGGGGCATACTTGCAAGAGATGGAATATTCCCCACGATCATACCGAAACCTATGGGAAGCAGAAGAAGCGGTTCATAATGCTTTATTATTGCAAGGGCAATAAAAACAAGACCGATGACAATCATCATGAAATTGCCTGGAGTCATCAGGTAGAAACCCGTTGTTCTAAAAAACTCTAAAAAAAAATCCATTATATTATCCGTTTTTAGTTTTAATTTGATGATTTTATATTGTGGCAAAGGGCCGCGCTTATGGCAGCAACAACCTCAGTTTCAGATACCTTCTTAACACCGCTGTTGCGGATCTCTTCTTCCTGTTCGGGGAAATATCTTTCAATTATTTTAAGAAGATAGGGTGTGGAACCTATAATTATGCTGATTATTGTAAGTGAAATAAAAACAAGCAGCATACCAACAGCAGTAATTGTTAAACCATTGGCATTAATGACATTATGCCATCCATGCCCGAGACCTGACAGAACGTTCATACTCTCCTCCTGGCGATAGGAATGTTTTGCTGGAAGAAAACCCTCTGAAGAGAATCTTATTTATATGTGACAATCCGATCCCCGGCGAATAGGGATGTTCAGAGTGAATAAATTTTGGTAATTCTATCCGGCAATGATTAATCACTATTTTCACACCGGAAAAACTTTGTCAAGAAAGAAGTTTATGTCCATTTATTTTGGACTAGGTATAAACTCTTTTTTACCGGATAGAGTCAAAATTTAACATATTTGTAATAATTACATTTTTTTGACAAGCTAAGGCATTGACCTGCATTTCCCTATAGTGGTATCCTCTTCATCTCCGTCATCGTAACTTATATGTATGGAATCACCGCTTTTTTTTGTAATTCTGCCGGGATAATAACTCCCCCCGCCCTTCCAGTTGCATTCGATTGCAGTTCCTACCCGCCAGTCAATAGCCTTAACCTGAGAATCCGAAAGAGAGGATGTATCGCCGTCATCGAATGCAACATTGTAAACACCATCTTCTGCACTGACTATTGTTGCCGGATACCAGTAACCGTCACTCCACTGCCCAAGACACCTGTCACCCGCACTCCAGGCCCATAAAGCTGTTGCTGCGAAAATGAGGAATAGAATAAATGAAGATTTAGATGATTTCATAGACCCTCCTGAGCTGTAATGTAATTTCAGCAGATTCAATATAATCAGGGAGGGAAAAGAAAAATTATTTTATTTTATACGTTTCAAAAAATTTCTTATGGCATCATTGACCTCATCCGGTTNNTGTTTCAGCAGGGGAGAAATGCCCCGCGCCCGGAATGGTTTCAAATAGTGAGCCCGGGACACGTTCATGGATAAACTTCCCATATTTCACAGGTGAAAGCCTGTCCTCTTCAGCAGTAAGCACAAGGAGCGGAATTTTAATCTCTCCAAGTCTTTCTGTGACATCAAAACTGTTGCATGCCGTAAAATCCCCGAAAGAAATTTCCGGCCTGCTGTTTTCCGCGTCAGCAATAATATCCGCAAGCTTTGATTTATCGCACTTGTCCGAAGCGCCCATAACCGGCAGTGATGAAACGTATCCGCTGTAATTGGTCTGTATAAGTTCAAATATAGCCGGCATAACCTTAAGCCTTGCACCGGAGTTTACTATTATCCCCGCTTTATATTCAAGCTTCCCGTCAAGCAGGAGTTTCTGTACAACAGCCCCACCCATACTGAGCCCGCAGATTACAGGTGAAGCTATACCTGCTGTTTCAATGAACCTCTCCACTGCTTCAGCATATCTGTCCACGGTATCAAACCCGCTTCCGCTGTCATCACCATGTCCCGGGAGGTCAATGGCAAATGTATTGCAGCAATCAGCAAGTCCATCCACCTGTTCTTTCCAGAACATCTTTGATCCGGCAGCCCCATGAATAAATATAACATCCGGTAGAGAGAGATCTGCAGGCCACCTCCCGGCAATTAATGAAAATTCATTTACATTCAGTTTCTGCATTACAGCACCTCCTCACCTGTTTTTTTTCCACCATGTACGGAGAAGAGCAACCTCCTTCCCGTCACCTTTCCTGATCAGCCTGTGGAGGAAGATACGCGTATCACTGCATGTAACCTCCTCCGCCTCAGAAAGAATTATATCATCAATAGATGTTTCAGAGCGGAAGTTAATTTCATGATCAAAAAGTGTCCATCCCTCCCATACTTCACGAGGCAGAGTTTCAACAGCCCATTCCACATAAACAACATTATTCACATGGCGGTACATATCAAGGTCAGCAAGGCGTGTACTGAACTCCATGGAAAATTCCGCAACAGCAGGCCGCGGAATTGAGTCAAAGGGATCGTCCAGTGCCCGGCCGCGCTGCGGTACCGGTATGTTATGCATACGCTGTGATGCGGGTATCACCTTCTTCTCTTTAAGGTCATAAAACGATGCTGAATTTGTGGCGCACCCGATTATATTCCCGCCGGCATCAGTAATTTCAAATTCACGGACTGCATATTTTTNNTCTATGCGGGGATCAAGCCAGGTCGTAATGGCAAGTGTTTCCTGCCACTCCGGGTAGCGGAAGATCCTCACTTTCTGGCGTGTTAGAAAATACGCGGTGGAGGGGTCATGCGAGAGTCCGCCGGCCTTGCGGAGTATAAGAGCGTGATTAAAACCGCTGTTCTGAAGATAATTCACCATTGTCTGTATTGTGGCGCGGGCATTTACATATGTTTCATAAGAACGGACAGTGTAGGTTTCCGTAAGGGTGAAGACTGATTGTGCCATGAAGCCTCTTATACCGCTGTTACCATATAAAGAGCAGCAGTTATCTGTTTAAATTATAGCGGTTTACGAAACTATTGAGGCATTGTCATTGCGAACGAAGTGAAACAATCTGTATTGGAAACAATAATTATATCAGATAAAACAAATATCAGCCTTAACAGACTGCCACGGCGTTTCATGCCTCGCAGTGACAACAGGTTCCTTAATTCAATCGCAACATGCAATAGAATATACTGGCAGTCAAGAAGTTTCAGAAATAAAAAACATGCTGTATAACAGGAATGTATATATATTATAAGAAACGGAGATACCTGATGAAGTATAAAAAATACATATCAATGATTACTTTTATATTAACCCTGCAGTGCATTGTTTACAGCAGCATTCCTGAAAAATCTCAAACCATAGATTTCGAAAACAGGGGAAGAAGGCATTTCGGTGATTTTCACATTGACCTGCCCGCGACATGGGCCCCTGGTGAAACAGAGAATACAACTGACAGCAGCAGAACTATATCGTATACAGCAGGAAATAAAACACAAACCATTGATCTTAATATAAACTATTACGCAGCAGGTTCCATGGAACATGTAAACAGGGAGAATAACACCTACAGGAAAGATATTATCCTTAATAAAATCACGCTCCATTTCCTCAGATCAGACGGCTACGAGGATGCCACACACAACGCGAAGTTCTATTATCACCTTTTTGAAGATAGTAAAAAATCGGGATTTGTGGTGACCGGGGTATTATCATCTAAAAGCGGAGATAAACTTGCAGTTGTAAAACTTTCTGTATCATTTCCAAAAGGGAGCCCCCTTGCTGGCGAAGCAACAACGTACCTGAAAAAGAGTACAGACATTGTTAAATCCTTCCGCATTGAGGGATTATGAATTAAACGACAAGAACTATATGTATATCGCAGACATTGGTCCCTGTGGGTCCTGTCTTAAAGAGCCCCCCTGTCTTCTCATGATAATGATATGAATCACTTGCGACTATAAACTTCTCAGGATCAAGGCCGAGTTCTTTACCTTTTCTGAAAAGATCCATGGAGGCGAAAGCCCCTGCCGCGTCAGTGGGCCCGTCATTGCCGTCAGTGCCTGCTGCCAGAAAATATATCCTGTCAGCAACAAGCGGTGTCTTTCTGAGGTTACTAAGGAAAGAAAGCGCCATCTCCTGACACCTCCCACCCAGGCCGTCACCTTTCAGGGTCACAGTTGTTTCACCACCTGCAATAATACATATAGGGAGGTCACAGCTCTCTCTCCATGTGCATGCATCGCGCCCCATTGCAGCAAAAAAGTGAGCAATCTCCCGCGCCTCACCAGTGAGCACAGATGTGAGCACCTCTGTTTTGCATCCCAGCCTCCGCGCCTCCTCTGAAGCCGCCATGAGCGCGTGATGATTTGTCCCTATAAGTATATTCAGCACCCTGCCGAATATACTGCTCCCCGGTTTCGGCGTATCAGGAATCTTCCCTTCAGCCCCTGAGCGGATAATATTCATAACATTATCCGGCATCTTATCAGCAAGCGAATATCTCTCAATGATACTCACGGCATCATTAAACGAAGTGCTGTCAGGCACAGTGGCCCCTGAAGCTATGGCATCAAGGTTGTCTCCAACAACATCAGAGAGGATCAGGCTCACGCAGCGGGCCGGGTAGATCATCTCGGCAAACCTCCCCCCTTTCACGCCGGAGAGATGCTTCCTTATGCAGTTGATCTCGTGGATATCAGCGCCGCATGCCAGGAGGAGTTTTGAAACTGCCTGCTTCTCTTCAAGGGATATTGCCATACCCCCTTCTCCTGAATATGGAGAGCTCATTACAGCTGATCCTCCGCCGGAAACGAGGTTGATCACAAGGTCCTTTTCGCCCGCCCCTTTTACGAATGAAATTATTTCATTTGCTGCATTGATTGAACCCTGGTCAGGTACCGGGTGCCCCGCTTCCATGAGCTTAATCTTTTTAAGAGTTTCAACATGCCCGTATTTAACAGCGATAACTCCGCTGTCGATTCTTTCACCCAGTATCTCCTGAAGGCCAAGGGCCATCCTTGCGGATGCTTTCCCCATACCTGTTACAAGTATCCTCTCCACCCTCCCCAGATCTATCGAATGGTTCTCTGTCCCGGTATCTATAATTAACTCATCACCTTTCAGCGTGAGCTGGTTTTTCATCATCATCAAAGGATCTATCCGTTTAAGACCTGCCCTGAAAACAGACTCAAGAATGTCCATAGCATTGCGGTTATCCATCACTTTGCCCCGTTCATTTTAATCTTATTCTCCGCCAGTGTAAGGTTGTGCTTTACCAGAGGAATATCAGCAAGCTCAAGAGCTTTCCTGAAAAACTGCCTTGCCTGTTCATAATCTTTTATATTATTCATCAGTAGAGTTCCGGCCGCATTCATCGCCAGGTAGCTTGAATTATCACACTTCACTGCTTTATTGTAACTATAGAGAGCCTCGTCGTAATCACCCCTGGCGTAACAGGCTGCACCTTCTTCATAATGCTTCATCCCTTTCAGGACTTTTTCATAAGATAATTCTTCACTGCAATGTTTTACTCTTCTCCTGAGAAATCTCTCTGTGCTTTTATCTTTACTGCCGTTCTGAAGGAGGTTAAGGGCTCTGCCATAAAACTGTCCTGCCATCTCCCTGTTGCCGCTTACATAGTAAAGGTCTCCAAGCACCCTGTTCCGTATCTCCGACTCACCATAAAGATCTATCTCTTTCAACAGGTATTTCTCAGCTTCTGTATGCTTGTTTAACGCTATATAAATCACACCGAGATTATGAAGAACCTCAAGGGTGTCAGGCTCAAATCTCTCAAGTTTTTTATACCATCTTTCAGCTTTACCAGGTTTCCCCGCTGTCATATAATTAAGCGCCAGTCTGCGGTAAAACCATTTCTTAAAATCATTAAGCATCGAACTCACCTTTGTATTATATTTTTTTCATAAACTGCAACCAGTTGATTTAACCGCATCCCTCTCCGTCGAGGAGAGGCCAACGCAATAGGCACCTCCATGTGCCTGCGTAGGCATCAACCTCATCCTGAGAACGCGGCCCGGGGGTGAGGTCAAACAAACAGACTTATTACAAAACATGCTATAAAGGCTACTGTACCCTCAATGGCCGTAGCACTGGTGTATATCTTGTATGCCGTATTAACAGGCATATTTGAAAACTGCGATACAACCCAGAAGTATGAGTCATTGGCATGTGAAACAACCATTGAGCCCGCACCGATTGCAACAACAGTCAGTGCCGGATGGAGCCCAAGTGTACCGAGCAGCGGTGCAAGAATAGATGCTGTTGTGATAATCGCAACTGTTGATGAACCCTGGGCCGACTTAAGGGCAGCCGAGATAATAAAGGGCAGGAATATTCCGAGATTCAGACCACCCATATTAACCTTGATAAACTCAACCATAGGGGAACCCTGGAGCACCTTGCCGAAAGCGCCCCCTGCCCCTGTAATGGCAAGAATAATGGCCGCGTCTTTAATACCATGCCCCATCCAGGTTTCCACAGCAGTGCCAAGCTCCTCTTTCTTTACCAGCAGAAGGCTTGCGAGGACCCCTATCATAAGAGCTGTCACAGGATCACCTATAAAGTTAAGAAGTATATAGGCTGTACTATCCTTCGGCCCGAATGGCAGAGTGGGGAACGCTGAGATTGACTTCAGAAGAATGAGAACTATAGGGAGAGCCAGCGGCATGAATGACATGAACGTATTCGGAAGCTTTCCGTATTTCTCAATGAGGTGAGTGTAGCTCTCCTCAACCTCAGGCTTGATATCATACTTCTTTCCAATGTAATTAGCCCACAGCCATCCGGAAAGAGCAGCAGGAACAGAAGCAATGAGACCAAAAAGAATAACAGTCCCCAGATCTGCATTAAGGAATCCTGCTGCGGCAATTGGCCCAGGTGTAGGTGGAACCATCGTGTGTGTGGCGTATAAACCTGTTGAAAGTGCAACTGCCATCACTCCCATAGATTTTCCCGTTTCATTTGAAAGGGCCTTGTTGAGAGGAGTCAGAATAACATAACCGGAGTCACAGAAAACCGGTATAGATGTTATATAACCCGCTATGTTCATTGCAAGGGGAGCCTGATCCTTACCCACAAGTTTCAGAATCGCCTTTGTCATCGCAAGCGCTGCCCCTGTCTTCTCGAGTATATAACCCATGATTGTACCGGCAATAATCACAATACCTATATTGGCAAGTGTACCGCCGAAACCATCTTTTATCGCCTTAATAACATCCATTGCCGGCATTCCGATTGAGAGGCCGTAGATAAAGGCAACCATAATAAGAACAACAAAAGCACTTATTTTTGCCCTGCCTGTTGTATAAACAATGAGAATTACAGCAATAAGCAGGAACAGTAATGCAATACCGCCAGAAACCATATATTACCTCCGTAGTGATCTATATCCGCTACGAATATACAAAAAACGTCAGGAATATTCCCTAAAAAATGCAAAACTGTAAAATAGTTATTGAATTTAAAATAAGTCCGGATTATATTATACAATATACCGCATAACGCATTCATTATNNTTATTATTATATCTCACGGCAGTATTTTTATTATATAAGTTCCGGGGATGATTTATGGGAAAAATTGAAAGAGAAGCTGTATTAGAAAAATTTATCAGCAGTATGACTGATAAATTTTTAAACAGTTTATTAACAACAATTATCATTATTGCCATACCGCTGCTTATACTCACTCTTTATCCCGTAAAATATACAGGTTTTCACTCAGCCCACATTACAAATATTATTGTTGTCACCTTTACTCTAATATTATTTTTAATACGCAAAAGAGTCAACTTCAAGATCAAGGCTTCAATCATTCTGACGCTGTTATATTTAGTAATGGCGATGTCCTATACAAAATACGGCCTCATAGCCAATGGTGCCGGTTATTATATTGTTATCCCTGTTCTGGCCACACTGCTGTTCGGAATGAGATGGGGTATTTCCGTTATTGCAGTAAACATCATTACTCTAATCCTGATATTTCTTGCCGTATATAACCAGGTTATCATCTTCAGTTTCGACATTAACAGCTACCAGTATACTGCACCGGCCTGGATTATAAGTATAGCATCATTGATATTCTGGGGGGTGATATTAATTATTACCGCTGAGCAGCTCTATATTTCACTGTTAAACTCCTTAAATGAATCGATGAATAAAACAGAACTCCTGGAAGATGAGATAAAAGTAAGACAGACAGCTGAGGAATCATTAAAGAGAAAATCTGAATTTGATAATGTAATCACTGATATACTTACCCGGATTGCCGTTTGCAGATATGAAGATATCGATTCAGTAATCAGCATTTCATTGCAGAAAATAGCCGCATTTTACAATATTGATAATGTTCATATAATTTTATATGATCCTGAAAAGAAACTGTGCAGAATATGTTATAACTGGACAAACAGCGAAGTCCCCCCCGGAACCAGGTTTCCTGACACTTTTCCAAGCGGACTCATCCCATGGAGTGTAGAAAGCCTGTTCAATGGAAATATAATGCTCCTTAATAAAATTGAGGAATTCCCCCCCGAAGCGTCAGTAGACATGGAGCTGCATAAAAACCGCGGGACAAAATCGATTCTGAACATACCCATAGGGCATAATTACGGCATGAGCGCAGGAACAGGCTGTATAGGACTCAATTCATTCAGCAGTGAGATTACATGGCCTGAAGATGCAGTGAACCAGTTAAAAATAATAGGCAATGTCATATACGGCTTGATGGTGAAAAAGAAGATTGAAGAGGCATTGAGACAGAGCGAAGAGAACTACCGCTTTATAGTTGAAAATGCCCCGATAGGTATTTACAGAAGACAACTGAACGGCAATTACATTTACGCCAATCAGGTGATGCTCGATATATTTGAATGCGGGTCTTATGAAGAACTAACATATAATTACGGGATTCTGACAAAAGAATGGGTTGATGATGAACAATATCAGCAATTTAAAGATATTCTTTTAAAAAAGAAAAAATTATACTCCTACGAAGCAGGAACAAAATTATTCAACGGGAAAATAAAGTTCTTATCACTAACCGCAATTCTGAATGAAGAGGATTCAACCATTAATGGANNAGAAAGAAAAATTGCGGAGAGGGAGAAGGAAAATATTGCTGAGAAATTTCAGCAGCTTCAGAAGATGGAATCCCTTGGCCACCTGGCAGCAGGGATTGCCCATGATTTCAATAACATTCTCTCAGGGATTCTCGGTTTCAGCGATCTTGCAATGCTTAAATCAGATAAAAAAGAGTATGATGAAATACCTGAATATTTAACCGAAATAAAACAGGGAGGGCTGCGGGCAAGGGACCTTGTTAAGCAGATACTCACTTTCAGCCGCCAGTCAAGAGTAATACGTGAACCGGTTGAAATCGCGCCGCTGATCAATGAAACATTAAAACTCCTGAGAGCTTCTCTCCCTGCCAATATTAATATAAAGCAGAATATAGCTGACAACGGACTTGTCCTGAAAACAGATCCTACACAGTTTCACCAGATACTGATGAATCTATGTTCCAATGCAGCCTTTGCCATGCAGAAAGATGGCGGGATAATAGATGTAACCCTGACAGAAGTTACTCTTGATAGAATTTCCAGTGTACAATTCCCGGGGCTTATTGAAGGTAAATACATAAGACTGGTTGTTTCAGATACAGGCCACGGCATACCTGAAGCGATTATTTCAAAGATATTTGATCCCTTCTTTACCACCAAGGATCGTGACAAGGGGACAGGCATGGGGCTGTCAGTTGTACACGGTATTATCACTGACATGAAAGGCACAATATCAGTCTATAGTGAACCCGGAAAGGGGACATCATTTCACATACTTCTCCCCTCGTGTGATGACACTGTCTCTATGGAAAAAGAGAAAGCAACCCCGATTCATACCGGTCAGGGAAAAATCCTTCTTGTTGATGATGAACAGAGTATTATTACATCAGGCGCGGCAATTCTCAAACATCTCGGTTATGATGTTATAACCGCAAATAACGCTACAAAGGGTCTTGAAATTTTTAAAGCAGATCCGGACTCATTTCACTGTATAATTACTGACATGAATATGCCGGGCCTTACAGGCCTTGAATTTTCAAAACAGATTAAACTTGTAAATGAAGATATACCTGTAATACTCTGCACAGGTTTCGCGCCCGGAATAACCCAGGAAATGCTTGATGAATACAGCAGTTCAGAAATGGTAATGAAACCTATAATTGTTGATGAACTTTCATGTGCAGTAAAAAAAGCCCTTGACTCCAGGCAGAATAAAAACTCTTAAACTGCCGCTCATATCTCCACCATTAAATTTCTCAGCCGGATTATTGATAAAAAAGATTCTTATTGACAATTTAATAACCATTGGTTACAAATATTACCGCAATATATAACTTTAACTATTCCGGAGGCTTTCAATGTCTTTTCCTGACAGAAACAATCCATACAGTTTTAATGAATTCCTTGAATGGCGGGATAAAGTTGATTTCTACGCCGATGACCCTTTCATACAGAAGGTTGTAAAGCATTACACAGGTGATGCCGCAGCTCAGGTGGACTCCGAAGCACGCGAAGTTTCAAAAAAAGCTTCATACAGGTGGAGGAAGATGGCCGAATCTATGGCATGGCCCGAGAAAAGGCCCTACATGATACACTACGACGGCCACCACAACAGGATAGACCGCATAGTGAGGCCCCGGGAAACAGAGATCATGGAAAGCGAAATCTTCGGAGAGAAACTTTTTGCCAATGACAAATCCCCATGGGTCAAACTCATAAAAATGTTTATTACATACCAGAACGGCGAAGCCTGTGTCGCCTGCCCTATAACCTGCACAGAGGGCCTTGTGAAGCTCCTTGAAAAATACTCCGATACACCGGAAACAGACAGGATACTTAAACACTGCCGTGACGGCATTGACGGCCACGTTGCAATAGGGGCGCAATACCTTTCAGAGATACAGGGGGGATCGGATGTCCCATCGAATGTCCTTGAAGCTGTAAATGAAAACGGGATATGGAAATTATATGGAAGCAAATTCTTCTGCTCCGCCACTCATGCTGATTATGTTGTTGTAACCGCAAAGCCCCGTGGCTCGGAGGACGTTGCTCTCTTTGTAATGCCTTCATGGCTGCCCGGCAATAAAGAAAAAGAGATACGAAACGGTTACACAATCGACCGCATCAAGTGGAAGATGGGCACAAGTGAACTGACAACTGGGGAGCTGACATTTAACGGTGCAGTGGCATATCCCGTGGGGCCGCTTAACAGGGGCGTGGCAAATGTAGTGGGTATTGTTCTTACATATTCAAGGCTTACGGTGGGTCTCTCAGCTGCCGCATTTATGACACGCGCGGTGAGAGAGGCTAAGAAGTACAGCGAGTTCAGGGATGCCTTCGGTGTTAAGATCGGAATGTTCCCCATGGTTAAAGGGCAGATTGCAGAGGTAGAGAAGTTTTCAAAGCGTACAACAGCAGGAGCTTTCAGGCTTTACCGCGACTTCCTCGCACAGGAGGGGACAGACTCATCAAAGGATACTCCTGAAATGAAAAGAAAGAGGTTTGCAGTGCGGGAGCTTATAATGCTTCAGAAGATCACCGCGTCAATGGACTCGACTGATGTTATACGCAAAGCTATGTCGATATTCGGCGGCCACGGAATCATGGAGGATTTCTCATCATTCCCCCGCCTCTACCGCGACTCCGCAATTAACGAGCTGTGGGAAGGCCCGCGCAACGTGCTCCTTACACAGATGCACAGGGACTTGCAGAAAGCATCAGAATGGTATTCTCCGGAAGACTTTGTTTCAGATATACTTAAAGGAGCTGATACATCCTCTGTAAAGGGATTCTCCGATGAACTGAAATTCATCCTTGCGCATAAAAATCTATTTACTCCTGACGAAGAGACAATCCGTGTATGCGGGCAATGGGATGATTTTACAAAACGGTTCTTTTATGCATACCAGGATCTTGCTCTGGCTGAGGTGGAGAAATAATTTTATCTGTTATACTGATCACCCACCTCAGCGATTGAACTGATCCCCTGAAACTCCTTACCTTCAAGGTAAAGTGTTTCAGGAGCAATATCCTGTTCATGAGGCCACTGCACAGTCCTGCCAGAAACTCTCACCTGCCTGAAGTAATCCCAGTCCTGAAGCTCTTTAAAAAAAGAACTGTTCCAGTACGGAGACACATCGAAGTACCTGACTTCATTTGTTCTAAAAGTCAGTTTTAATATCGACGGTTTTATAGGTTCAACTTTTATTACATCCATCTCTGTTCTCATCTTAAAGGTTCTATTTTAAAAACCTGCTCCCCTTTAACAGCAAGAGCCCAATTAGCCATTAATTCATCATAATGTATTTCGATCCATGCGGCAAGCAGTTTCATCTTTTTAGGGTGAATTTTTCCACTAAGAATTTCACAGTTTTCTATACTGATTACTGCTTCT
>DINC01000016.1:0-163 GCA_002425885.1 Spirochaetia bacterium UBA5550
TACTTTTCTATTTAGGAAACTTAGACAACAAACAGAGAGTTTAGACTCAGCTCTCTGGAGTTAAAGGTTTATAATGAATCTTAACGAAAGTTGAAATCTGCAACTTCCTTGATAAAAAGTATTCAATACGTTCTGTTTAAATTGAAATTGTCCTAAATAAAGT
>DINC01000016.1:176-16206 GCA_002425885.1 Spirochaetia bacterium UBA5550
CAGCGTATCTTCTGATGCTCATTCTTTCATATCCCTTAATTTTCCATCATACTCAGACTGACGCTGCTGATTAATCTGAGATTATGTTATTATTTGGAGCCAAATCAATAGCACTGGAATGAACGACACTTGAAAAGAAATGCCTCACTTTCGGACTGATAAACTGCGTCTTAAACAGGTTTACACTAAACACATTGAAGATATAGCGGTAAGACTAAATTTTAATTGATTTTACCTGCACTTTTTTTAACATGATATACTTTTAATATTTACTGCGGAACAGATGGATATAAACAGGTGCTATAACATTCTGAGCGTCAAACCCGGATCAACTGACGAGGATATTACCCGCTCCTTCAGGGCAATGGCCATGAAGTACCACCCTGACAAAAACCCTGATAAAAAAGAATGGGCCAATGAACAGATGACAATTCTTAATACCGCGTACTCAGCATTGATGAGCTACCGGTTTAAAGAAGCTGAAGCTGCCGTTGAATACGAGGAGTACGAAAACCGCGAAAAAGCCGAAGCTGCCGCAAAGGAAGCCGCGTTAAAGAAAGCAAGAGAGGATGAGCTCCGGGGGCTCAGGGATGAAGAGAGAAGAGAATACCTTATCAGCAGGTTTGTCCAGATCAGGGAATCAGCAAAAGATGCTATGTACAGGTATTTCCAGTATTCACTGTATAACTTCCACAGAAGAGATGAATACAGCAACAGACGTATTTATGATCAGATGATCCTTACCCTGCGTAAAACATATCACAGCATGAAAAAACTTACGACACTGACTGATGACAGGGAACTGCTTGATCATTTTAATGTTTTCGGAAAACTTATTTTTGATTTTTACCGGGCATCGGAGTGTGTGAATATCATTGATTCATACAATGACCGTTACGAGGTTGACGCATACCGCTTGTATAGAAAGGGGGATGATTTTCTGCACAGGGCACATAAGGAACTATTTTTTGACAGGCACAACAGGGGATACATTGACAGGAAGAGGATCGGGCCTGACATTATGGACGCGGAACAGTGCTTCAGGCATGCATTAAGATTATACGCAGATTCATCATGGGCTGTTGAATCTCAGATTAAACTTGATTATATCCAGTCACTTAAATCTTATATTAATCTGTTCTTCACCGGGGAATAATTTATCTCTAAATGACAGTATAGATTTGTTCCCAAACCGGTGTTTGCTGAACTCAAGAAGCCTTGAGGGGGCTTTTTTCATGGATTTGGCTAAATAATAATTTACAACACTTAGCAGCTATCACAGTATAGCTTCGTCATTTCGAACTCTCATCAGTCCTTCGGGTGAGAAATCTCTTTTTGAATATTTGATAAATTCGGATTCACAAAATGGAGCATCCCTTGTATAATACAGATTCACCGATATATGCCGAAATTGATCTTGCAGCTTTCAGGCATAACCTCTCGGAAATCAGAAGAGTAACATCTCCTGATGCTGAGATTATGGCTGTTATTAAAGCAGATGCTTACGGCCATGGTGTAATCGATATTGCAAAAGAAGCATTGGCCAGCGGTTTAAACTTTTTTGCAGTGGCCAGGATGAATGAGGCTGCAGTTATCCGTAATGCGGGGATTCAGTCGCCCATACTGCTTTTTGATGATTCACGAAGCTATGGCGCGGACAAGTATATTGATCTTGATGTCAGGGCATCGGTAAATTCGATGGAGGATGCTGAGTATTTTTCAGCATCCGCAGCAGGATGCGGACAAAAACTGACAATTCATATTAAGATAGATACAGGTATGGGACGATTAGGGTTCCTTGCTGACGGCCTCACTTCAGGGAGCGGCGAGCCCCCTCTTTTCGAACAAATAAAAAAAATCTCACAACTTCCGAACATTGAAATTGAAGGAATATACTCCCACTTTGCAAATGCTGATACGAAAGATAAAACTCACGCAAAACAGCAGTTATTTATGTTTAAAAAACTCACAGATGAACTGAATACTCTATCGGGAAGAAAACCGATCCTCCATATGGCGAACAGCGCTGCAATTATGGAGATACCCGGCTCTCACTTTGATATGGTGCGCCCCGGAATAATTCTCTACGGGCTCTACCCCTCTGACGAAGTTGACAGAAGTATTATTGATCTTAAACCTGTGATGTCGCTTAAATCACATATAGTACACCTGAAAACAGTGGGCCCGGGCTTCAGGGTAAGCTACGGCAGTACATACATCACAGAGAAGGAATCGGTAATTGCAACTGTTCCCGCTGGTTACGCTGACGGCATCAGCAGGCTTCTTTCATCCAACGGCTTTATGCTTGTAAGAGGTAAACGGGCGCCGATTATCGGGCGCGTATGCATGGACCTGACCATGATTGATGTAACAGGAATTGACGGTGTTTCCATTCATGACGAGGTTGTACTAATCGGCAAACAGGGGGATGAGGAGATCTCTGCTGACGAAATCGCTGCGAGGACAGGGACAATAAACTATGAAGTTGTTACATCGCTTGCCCCCCGTGTTCCGAAAAAGATGATTAATAGATCAGTTTAGCTGTTCTTTTTTCTCTCAAAACCTATCTTTCTTTCAGGTTTTAATTCATCCGTAATTATTTCCTTTATAGCATCGAATACTACTCTGAACTGTGCATCATATTTCTTCTCCATTGATTCAATTTTTATTTTCAGTTCTTCATGCGTTGACAGCATCCGGCGCAGCCTGGTAAAAGTTCTCATTATCTGAATATTCACCTGTACAGCTTTTTCACTGTTCAGAACACTTGATAGCATTAAAATTCCATGTTCAGTGAATACATAAGGTAAATATCTCTGCCCGCCCCTTTTTGAGGTCACAATCTGTGACCTCAAACTATCAAATTCATCTTTATCAAGTTGGAACATAAAATCTAATGGAAAACGAATAAGATTCCTCTTAACAGCCTGATTCAGAACCTTTGTCTCAACTCCATATAATTCAGCTAAATCACTATCAAGCATGACTTTCACACCTCTGAAAACGTAAATTTTATTCACAATATTTTCTACAGGAATAATATCTGTCATTTCTGCTCTCCATATTTATTTATTACCGGAAAAAAGGGATACCGGACTGCTTAATAACAGATACGATTGATAAAGTAAATTTTTGAAAAATTTTTTACTGAATTAATATTTGACTAATATCCGGTGTAATTAATTGGTGTAATTATTAAAAGCCGGCAGGAAATGATATGATTGAAAAACGCAATACAACAAGAAAAGAAATTATATATCCGGCAGAGGTGATGTTTAAATCTGTTTTCCGTAACAGGCCATATACAATGGACAGCATCAGGAATATACTTGCAGAACATTCAATACCGGAAGGGAAGGTAACTGCGAAAGAGAGTTCCGGCGGTAAGTTTATATCCTATACCGTTACCGGAATTTTCCCCTCTGAAGAAAACCTGAATGCAATCTGCACACAGATAACAATGATTGAAGGATTCATGTCTCTATTCTGAAAACTGGCTCATACCTGCAATGGCGCCGGTGCTCCAGGCAAACTGGAGATTAAATCCGCCGCTGTCGCCGTCTATATCAAGAAGCTCCCCTGTCACATAAAGCCCCTTCACAAGCTTTGATTCCATTGTTGATGGATCAATTTCGTCAACAGAGACTCCTCCGGCTGCAGCAACAGCTTCATCAAAACCGCGTGATTTTCCCGGTTCAATTCTGAAAGACTTCAGCGCAGAGAGTATAGTATCTATATCCTTATCTTTCAATGAGCCGTTTCTCCTCTCCGGATCTACCCCTGATACAGAGAGAAGGACTTCAGGGATTCTCTCCTTCAGAATACCGAGCAGACTGAATCCTAACTTTTTATTTTTATCTTCAGTGAGCAATTCAAGCATAGCACGCAGTTCACCCCTTGAAAGCTGAGGGAAAAAATCTACCGCTATTTCTACAGCTTCATTATTAAGCACACGCTCGTTCACCCAGCGTGAAACTTTAAGTGATGCCGGGCCTGATATTCCGTATGCAGTGAAAAGAAGCTCATCGCAGGATTCTGCAATCACCTTTCTCCCGAGATAAACTTTCAATCCGCAGTCCCATTTAATCCCCTGGAGCCTGTGGAGAGCCTTAAGGGGAATGTTTATCGGTGTGATTACAGGGAAAGGTTCATAAACAGTATGTCCCAGGGAATGGGCAAGCTCGTAACCGCCGCGCGCTGCCCCGGTCTGCGGATAGGCACAGCTGCCGCAGGAGAGGATCACTGAATCGAATTCCTCCTCCTCCATCCCGGCTGTTATCAGCTTAAAACCTTTTTTTAAAGGGATGACCTTGTCTATTCTTCTATGCAGTTTGATCTCAACGCTGCGTGCTGTAAGCTCGTACTCAAAAACTTTGGGGATTAAAGAAGCCTGGAGAGATGCGGGAAAAAGTTTTCCGTCATCCTCTTCAATAAACGGAATACCTATAGATTTAAAAAAAGCTTCAGTTTCAGGGAGAGAAAATTTCGCGAACACATTATTAACGAATCCTGGATTCCGGCCGTGATACCTGCCGGCATTTATTCCGGTGTTTGATATATTACACCTGCCGTTCCCTGTTATGAGGATCTTCCTCCCGATCTTCTTCTGTTTTTCAAAAAGAACAACGGAACATTTTTCAGATGCAATCAGGGCTGCAGTGAGCCCCGAGGCTCCACCCCCTATAACAGCTACCCTCTTTTTCATTATTATGCTTCCGGTGAAATGAACTATTTTTTAACTGCTTCCCAGCTGTCCTGAGTACCGGCATACCTGTAGTAGCCGCGGATGATCTTTCTGTCTTTGGAAAAAATGCCGTAAAACTCCTGTGTGAATACGGCTGTACCGCCGTACTTATCAATCTCTTCCCTGGTTGTTAATGATCTTATAAAGTATATTCTGTCTTCATTTACCTTTAAATTTTTCAGCGGCTGAGGAATACCGTTCCCCCAGTTATGAAAGAGGATTGTTCCGTAAAAAGCACCATCAGCAACACCGATAAAAATCTCCCCTTTATAGGCACCCATTTTAAAATCATAGGTACCTGTGTGATTTTCGGCATCAGTAACTCCGCTATCCTTAATGCTGTTGCCTTTAACGATTCCGCTTTCCCGGTTGTCATGTTTTTCAACATTTACTGATGCTTCATCCTGAGAAGTAATGGTGCCGGCTTCATCGGTTAAATTCTTTTTAGCACAACAAATACATGCAATAATTATCATTAATAGCAGCAGTAATCCCTTTCTCATAAACCGCACCTTCCCTGTGTCAATCTAAGCTAACTCTTATTTGTATCTTCGTCAATTTTTATATCCTTCCTGATAAGGCCCGCATAAAAGAGGAGAGCGATTCCGATCCCTGCCCATACAAAAGTTCTGAATCTACGGATTATACCCACAGAGAGACCTATTACAGGATCATAGCCCAGTATTTTAAGTGCAATAGAATATGAACCTTCACTTGTACCAACGTTCGCAGGGACAAAAAAGAGAGCACTTGTGGCAATGAATCCGAATATATATACAAAGAGAGCCTCAAGGAAGGTGAAACCTGCATAAGGAGATATATATTTTACAATCAGGAATATTTCAAGTGAACAGGAAATTACTATTGAAAAATAATGCAGAGCAAGGGATATATAGAAGTGATTAAGATTATCCCTGCTGCTGAATATACATGAAATCTCTTTGTCAATTTTCTCTATTTTTTCACGCTTTGAATCGCTCATGAAGCGATCCCTGATGAAACCAGGAAGCTTATTGATGAGCCCCATAATAACTCCGTTACTGTGCCCCCTCAAAATCCTGAAACCTATTACAAGCATGGCAATAAAAAAAACAAGAAGCCCCAGGAATGCCGCAAGGTTGCTCATGAACTGCTCCCTGAATACAAAGAGCCCGGCAAGCATTCCCGTAAGCACCATAAGCACATTCGATATTGTATGTATAAGCCTGTCGAGAACCACTGTTGCAAGGCCTGTCCTGAAAGGCACAAGATCCCTGACATACATAGCCTTTAAAGGTTCACCCGCAACAGCACCCATTGCATTAATCGATGATGTGGCGTCCCCTGCAACCCTTGCAAGAACGAACTTATAGAATTTCCCCTTCTCCACAGGATAATTGATTAAGACTCTCCATGCGTATGCCAGAAAAATATAGCTGATTATAAAGATAGAGCAAATAATCGCAAAACCATCCCAGCCGATCTTCACTATATGATTTATTGTAACTTCAAGGCCGAATGATCTGAACAGGAGTACAAGTATCAGCGCCCCTGTAAAAAGAAAAATATATTTTGAAAATNNTGTATAACAAGAATAGTGAGGTCATCTGCAAGCTCAGCATTCAGGGAATTCTCTCTCACTGCGTTTCTCATTATATTAAGCAGATGTTCTCCGCTTTCATTTATATTATTAATTACAATTTCGCCAAGCTTTTTAAAGCCCTCATCAATATCCATATCCTCGCCATCCAGTGCTTCAACAAGGCCGTCGGTAAAAAGCAGAAGGATATCCCCTTTTTCATATTCAACTGATTCCCCGGCATAACCGGCGTTATCCGATATACCAAGAGGTTTGCCTGATGTTTTGAGAGAGACAACCTCCGGGCCGCCTTTTCTTATAAGCATCTGTTCATTGTGGCCTGCTGATGAAAAAAACAGCTTTTTCCCGTTTTCATCCACGATAATATAAAAAGCAGTTACAAACATACCGTATTCAGATTCATTGTATATCAGTGTGTTGCTCCCGGAAAAAAGAGATACCGGGTCATAGTTTGTCTTCTGCTCGGCCCTCAGAATATTCTTCACAGTACCGGTGAAGAGTGCGGCAGGTATCCCCTTTCCTGAAACATCTGCAATGATAAAAGCGGAAATAGATTCGCTTATTTCATAGAAGTCAAAAAAATCCCCTCCTACCTCTCTTGCAGGTTCATAAAGAACAGCTATCGAGATTCCCCCTGAAGAGTGAGGAATCCTTGCCAGGTTTTTCCTCTGAATATCAGAAGCAATCTTCACCTCCTGCATCAGCCTTCTCCGCTTCTCCTCGCTCCTTCTGTCTGAATAATTCCGGTATATCCCTGTAACGTGATTTATTATTGAAGAGAGCACATGCATTTCAAATTCATCAAATAATCTGCGGTTCTTCTTGTCTGTAAGATTAAGCACGCCTACAATATTTCCGTTAAAAAAAAGAGGAATAGACACAAAAGCATCTGACTTGTAGCCTTCTCCCCGCTTTGTGATAAAATCAGGTATATCAGTCATCACATTCTGTACGTTCATAGCTTTTCCGTTTCTGAAAACGTATGCGGCAATTGATTCATCATTTATTACAGTCCCCTCGGGAATCGATGAACCGTACGAAGCTGTAACCTCAAGCTGCTTTCTCTCCCTGTTATAAAATATTAATGAAGCCCTTTCAACATCCAGAGACGCGGCGAGAATACCGAGAACACGCCTGAAAAACTCCACTTCATCAGAAGCGGCAACAGCGGCGTTTGAAAGTTCATAAAGAGCGTTAAGCTCCTCCATCCTCTTTTTAAGATCTTCGTAAAGCAGACGATTTGTTATGGCAGCTGCGGAGATCATTGCTATGATCTCCATTAGACTCCGCTCTTTTCCGGTATAGGCAGCGCCTCCGGAAAAATTGACAACTTCAATCACTCCCACAGACTCACCATGCGCTGTCATAGGTGTACAGATCAGATTGCGTATCTCACCGCCTGTTATTTTACCCATCTCATTAAAGAGATAATCATCAACACCACTGTTATTCAAAACAACAGTCTCACTGCTGGAAAAAGCATGCCACTCAACACCTGGCTCACCGGGGAGAGGCTCACCGGTTATTTTATCATTATCAGAATCCGTATTTGATCTGAAGTGGAGTTTATTATCATTTTTATTATAAAGAAGGAGATACGCTTTCTCTGACCTTGTTAATTCCGCAGAAATATTTACAATAGACTTATAGATGTCATCGAGATGTTTTTTCGGAGATATCTCTTCATTTATTCTGAAAAATAGTGATACATCAATCTGAGATATTCCGTCCGGCATGCTTATCCTTAAAATATAGGTTTATAGTCAAACTTGTGAATCGCGTTTATGAATCGGACAGTATGCGTCTGCTGTCTTATGACGATGGAATTAGTCCGCGCACCTCCGGAAAAATACTGCACACCGGGGAGAAGGACTCCATCAGTTACTCCGGTTATTGATATCAGGATGTCTTCAGTCTTTACAAGATCCCTGATTTTATAAATTCTGTCCGGGTTCCCCCTTCCAAGATTTTCTGCTACAGTCTTTTCAAAATAATCGTTATAAAAAACTTTTGTCTGCATGTCTCCATCCAGGCACTTCAGTCCCGCTGCCGCAATAACAGCCTCCTTCGCCCCCCCCACTCCCATCATTATATCAATTGATGAGTTTTCTATTGCTGTGGAGATTACACCGGAAATATCACCATCTGTTATAAAGCTTATCCTTGCACCGGTTTTTCGTATATCCTCAACAAGCTGCCAGTTTATCTCCCTGTCAAGAACGCAAACTGTTATATCTTCAATATACTTACCTTTTGCCCTGGCGACTCTTTTTATATTAATATCCGGGGGTTGATTTATATCAACAACGCCTTTTGCGTCAGGGCCCACAGCTATTTTGTGCATCATACAGGGGGGGACTTTCATAAAACAGTTTTTACTCCCTATTGCAACAACAGATATGGAGTTATGCCCGCCGAGAGCGCATGTTCTCTTCCCCTCAAGCGGTTTTACTGCTATATCAACTTTTATCCCTTCTCCCGTACCCACTTTTCGGCCGTCATACAGATACAGGTCCCTGTTTGAGGCGCCTATTACCACTTCTCCGTTAATATCCATTCTCTCCAGGAGTTTCCACATAGCTTCATCAGAAGATCTGTAGCAGAGCTCATCATCCCCTTTACCCATATACCTGCTTGCGTAGAGCGCAGAGAGCTCCGTGAGCCTGGTGGCCTCAAGGGTGAGGTTCCTGTTCATAAATCCTCCGAATGGGTCTTTATCTGAAAAATATTTCATAATAGTCTGTCATATTATCGCCATAAGAGCATATTTTCAAGACTTTTTCCATGTAAGTTTTTACAGTTAACCCTCTCTAAACAAACAGATAAAAATGAAAAGATTTTTATTGACTGCAAAGATGCCGGAGATTATACTAATGAGACATAAAACTGCGGGGAGAAAATAGAGTGAAAAAAACAATTATGATTATCGGAGGGGGCCTTCTCCAGACTCCTGCTATAGATACAGCCAAAAAAATGGGCTACCAGGTAATCGTAACAGATTATAATCCCGAAGCAATAGGGATGAAACATGCGGATATTCCGATAGTCATGAGCACAAGGGATATACAGGGCTCTGTCCGCATAGCAAAACAGCAGAACGAGATAACTCCCATAAGCGGTGTGCTCACTGTGGGCACAGATGCTTCTCAGACCGTTGCCGCAGTAGCAAATGCCATGAACCTCCCCGGAATCCGTTTTGAAGACGCAGAGGCAGCCACAAACAAGATCAAGATGAGGATGAGATTTAAGGAATATAACGTACCATCTCCTGCCTTTTTACCTGTCTGGTCTCTTGCTGATGCGAAAAAGGCGGCTAAAATTCTCGGGTTCCCTCTTGTCATTAAACCCTCTGATAATATGGGCGCCAGAGGTGTCATAAAGATTGAAAACGCCAACCAGATATCAGACGCCTTTAAATTTGCAAAAAGCGCATCTCCAAGCGGAGATCTTATCATAGAACAGTTTATGGAGGGCCCTGAGCTTTCCATAGATGCTATAGTATATAATGGTGAAATCACTATTACCGGTGTGGCGGACAGAATCATTGACTTCCCTCCGAACTTTGTGGAGCTGGGGCATAACATGCCTTCAGCTCTTCCGCAGGGGATGATTGATGATGCAATCAATGTGATGAAACAGGGAATTCATGCCCTGGGAATTACTATAGGCGCGGCAAAGGGGGATATAAAGGTTACAAAAAACGGCGCAATGATAGGCGAACTTGCAGCACGGCTGTCAGGCGGATTCATGTCGGCATACACCTACCCTCTTTCCAGCGGCGTTGATCTCATGAAGGCGGCTATTGAGGTTGCCCTGGGTCAGGAGCCGGGGAACCTTGAACCTATTTTCAACCGCGTTGCCATTGAGCGTGCTGTTATATGCAAACCCGGTATAGTAAAAAATATTTCCGGTCTTGAAGAAGCTCTCAAGGTTCCCGGAATAGAAGGTATCTTCCTCAACATCAAAGAGGGAGATCTTGTGGTTATGCCGAGATCAAACGTGGAAAAATCCGGAAATATAATTGCTTCCGGCAATACACTCAAAGAAGCTGAAGAAGCAATAGCAAAATGTTTCGAGCTTCTGAAAATTGAAACAACAGATGATTCAGAGATCACCATGCGGGCAATTCAGGCATCCGCGCGGGAAAAATTTAAGAAGATCTGTTATGTATGCAAAAACTGTGACGGCACAAACTGCGCCTCGGGAGTACCCGGCATGGGCGGAGCAGGAACAGGTGAATCTTTCCGCCGGAATTCTGAGGCGCTGAAAAGGTACAGGGTTGTGACACGACTGATCTATGAGGCTGCAGAACCTGATACTCATACTGAACTGTTCGGCAGAAGAATTTCTCTCCCGGTTATGGCTGCGCCTGTTACAGGTTCAGTCACCAATCTGGGGGGCGCAATTGACGAACTCGACTATAATATTGCAGTTGTTAAAGGATGCAAAAAAGCGGGAACCATTGCTTTTGTAGGTGATGGAGCAACGCCTGATAAATACAAAACAGGCCTCCAGGCTATTGAAGAGGAAGACGGCTGGGGCATACCGATCTTCAAACCCCGAATGGATAACAAAGAAATTATCATGAGAATAAAGGCTGCTGAAAAAGCCGGGGCAATAGCTGTGGGGATTGACATCGATGCAATTGTTTTTAAGACCATGGCAATGAAAAACCAGTCAGTGGGCCCCAAAAGCGTAAGCGAACTTCAGGAGATCAAATCCGCCGCAAAACTCCCTTTTATACTGAAGGGGATAATGAACCCTTATGACGCCGAAATGGCGGCAAAGGCCGGTGCTGACGCGATTATTGTTTCAAATCACGGAGGCCGTGTTCTTGATCAGATGCCAGGCTCAATGGATGTACTGGTAGAGATCGTTAAAGCTGTGAGCGGTTCTGTGAAGATCATGATTGACGGCGGATTCAGGGACGGCGTTGATATTATAAAGGCTATGGGTCTTGGAGCAGAATATATTCTTATAGGGAGGCCGGTGGCCATCGCAGCTGTCGGCATGGGTGTTGATGGTACTGCTTTTTATATGAATAATATCAGAGAGGAACTTCGTAAAGCAATGATACTTACAGGATGCAGAAGCTTAAGTGATATAACAGGAGAACTGGTCAGAGAAATCCGCTGAAAAATGATTCCTGCCCGCGGGTTGGTCACGGGCAGGAAATCCGAGTCTTTAGCCTTTCACGCCGGTAAATATAGCCAGTTTATCAACTTTTATAATCAAAAAAACCTTTACCTGTCTTCACGCCAAGCAGCCCGCCTCTAACCATCTTTTTAAGAAGGGGAGCAGGTCTGTATTTAGGATCACCGAATTCGGTATAAAGCGTATTCATAACTGAAAGAATTATGTCATTCCCTATGAGGTCCGATAATGCGAGGGGGCCCATTGGATGATTTGCTCCAAGTTTCATTGCGTCATCAATATCTGCTGCTGACGCAATGCCGTCGCCCAGTATACCTATTGCTTCATTTATCATCGGTACAAGTATTCTGTTTACAACAAATCCAGGAGCTTCTTTAACCTCAACAGGAGTCTTTCCGATCTCTTTTGTGAGTTTCACTATAGCTGAAGTAACGTCATCTGATGTTGCGATTCCCCTGATAATTTCTACAAGTTTCATCATCGGAACCGGGTTGAAAAAATGCATTCCGATAACTTTATCAGCTCTTTTTGTCGATGAAGCTATTTCAGTTATAGAAAGTGATGAAGTGTTTGTTGCAAGAATTGCCGAAGACTTGCATACCTCATCAAGCTCTTTAAAAATCTTTTTCTTAATTTCCATATTTTCAACTGCGGCTTCTATTACAAGATCAGAATCAGCAGCATCAGAAATTTTTGTGGTAGTTTTTATTCTGGCGAGAATTTTTGTTTTGTCATCCGCTGTGAGCTTCTCTTTCTGCACCAGCTTATCAAGATTTTTTGTAATTAAAGCTAATCCTTTAGCAACAAAAGCATCTTCGAGATCACGCATAACAACTTCATGACCGTACTGTGCAAGGACCTGAACTATTCCAGCTCCCATTGTGCCTGAACCGAGTACTGTAACTTTCATTTTTGTTTCCTCTTTATCTCCCTCTTTTATTTTGTTTTGAAATGAGGGCTTCTTTTTTCGACAAATGCATTCATCCCTTCTTTTTGATCCTCAGTTGCAAAACATAGCGCAAAAATCTGATTTTCAAAAACTATTGCGGTGTTTATGTCAGTTTCAATTCCCTTATTTATTGCAAGTTTTGAATATCTGACTGCAATTTGAGCCTTGGAAGCAATTTTCCCTGCAAGTTCTATGGCGACATTCATAAGCTCATCTGAAGACACTACCTTGTTGACAAGTCCCAGTCTCTCAGCTTCTGATGCAGAAATATAATCACCTGTAAAAATAAGTTCTTTAGCCTTTGCCTGCCCTATGAGTCTGGGGAGTCTTACGCATCCTGAGTATCCCGGTGTTATGCCCAGGCCGACTTCAGGCTGCCCGAACTTCGCGTTATCACTTGCAATCCTGATATCACAGCTCATTGCCAGTTCGCAACCGCCGCCCAGTGCAAAACCGTTAACAGCAGCAATGGTTGGAATTTTCATAAGCTCAACTTTTTTAAAAACAGAAGAACCTAGTTCACCCCACTCACGCCCCTCTTCACTATTGTAATCTTTCATCTCCGGGATATCAGCGCCGGCAACGAATGCTTTACCGTCTCCCGTAATAATAAGCACATGAACACTTGCATCCGAATTGATCATGTCTACTGCATCACCAAGTTCATTGAGCAGTTTCGCGTTAAGAGCATTAAGAGACTTCGGCCTTGACAATGTTAATATGCCGATATGCCCCTCTTTTCTGTACTTCAGATTTTCGAATTGAACGTCAGCTTTCATATTCATATTCAGCCTCACGCTAATTTAATTGATCCGTTTAACGAATTAAACGGGAAGGTTTCCGGTGTTGCTATATTAAATAATCCATATTTATATATAATGCAATCACCCCATCGTCTTTAATATCGTGGTTGTATTAATTTTTTTTCAGTAACTCTTTATAATTAAAAAAGCTACACGATGATTTGAGTTTGTAGCTTTTTTAATTACACCGATATTCGGTGTAACCACAAATCAATCACTATAACATAACAAGTGTTATATTTTTTTTAAGAAAATATTTTATCTCTTGACAGCAGCCGGCTTAAAGGCTTATGCAGCAAAGAGAAGGTCATAATTTCCGGTGAACTTTTAAAAATACGGAGGCTCTGTATGAACGAAGTAGTAGTAGTTGGAGCATGTAGAACAGCGATTGGTAAATTTCTGGGAAGCCTTAAAGATGTACCGGCAAAAACACTTGCTATCACAGCAGGTAATGAAGCAATTAAAAGAGCCGGTGTAGATCCTTCAACCATTGATGAAATTGTAATGGGTCAGGTATACCAGCATATGCAGGATTCACTCCCGGCACGAGCAATCGGCCTGGCATGCGGTCTTCCCCACAGAAGTGCGGCAATGGTAGTTAATCAGAACTGTGCATCAGCAATGAGAGCCACAGAAATTGCAGCTAATAAAATTATGTTAGGTAAAACTGAAATTGCACTTGTTGTAGGTGTTGAAAATATGACACGCGCCCCTTTTATGCTGCCTAACGCAAGAACAGGATACAGAATGGGGAGCGGCGAACTTGTTGATTCACTCCTTCATGACGCACTATATGACGCACTTGTCCCTGGCCACATGGGATTAACAGCCGAAAATGTTGCGCAGGAATATGGCATCACAAGAGAGGAGTGTGACCAGCTTGCACTTATGAGCCACCAGAGAGCAGCAAAAGCTGTTGCATCAGGAGTATTTGATGAAGAAATCGTCCCTGTTGAACTAAAGACCAAAAAAGGTGTCGATTATTTTACAAAAGATGAACACTTTATTCCAGACGCTAATCTTGAAGCCATGGGAAAACTTAAACCTGCTTTTAAACCGGACGGAGGAGTTGTAACAGCAGCAAACGCGTCAGGTATAAATGACGGAGCCGCAGCACTTGTTCTTATGTCAAAGAAAAAAGCTGAACAGCTTGGACTCAAACCAATGGCTAAACTTGTTAACATTGTTGATGTTGGTGTTGAAGCAAGAGTTATGGGCCTCGGACCTGCAGTAGCTATTCCACAGTGCCTCAATGAAGCAGGCCTCAAAGCCAATGACATAGATTACTGGGAAATAAACGAAGCTTTTGCTCCTCAATTCATCGGTTGTGAAAGAAAACTGAAAAAAGATTTCGGCATTGAAATTTCACGCGATAAAATCAACCACTACGGTTCCGGTATTGCACTTGGCCACCCAATCGGATGCACAGGTGTCAGAATCGTTGTTACACTCCTATATGAAATGAAGAGAAAGGGATACACATACGGCGGAGCATCCCTGTGCGTTGGTACAGGCCCGGCTATGGCATCTATCTACACAACAAAAATTTAAATAAAGAATACAGGAGGAACAAAAATGAATACAGTAGTTAATAGTGTTGCAGCTGAGGGATTCGGTTTTAAACTTACCGAAGAGCAGGAAATGATCAGGCAGATGACAGCGGAATTTGCTGATAAAGAGATCAAACCCTTCGCAGGGGAATGGGACATTAAAGACCATGTTCCTATGGATGTTCTTAAAAAAATGCATGACCTTGGACTTACAAATGTTGGCGTTCCGGCAGAATACGGCGGACAGGGCCTTGATAACCTCACAAGATATACTGTTATAGATGAAATATCTCAGAGAGATGCGGGTATTGGAACAACAATTGTAGCATCATCACTCCTTGCAACAGACCCGGTAATGGTTGGTGCAAATGATGAGCAGAAAAAATGGTGGTTTGGAAGGATGCTGGAAGGTGCAATGTGCGGCTTCTGCTTAACAGAGCCCGGCGCAGGTTCAGACGCTCTTGGAATGTCTACAAAATGCACAAAAGATGGAAACGACTGGATCCTCAACGGAACAAAACAGTTCATCACTAACGGCGGATTCGCTAAGCAGTTTACAGTTTTTGCTACAATAGACAAAGCTATGGGCAACAAAGGTATCTGCTGCTTCATGGTTGATAAGGATTTCCCCGGTGTTAAAATCGGAAAGAAAGAGGAAAAACTCGGCATCAGAACAACAAGCACAACTGAAGTAATATTCGAAGATGTAAGGGTTCCCGGATGGATGTGTATAGCCGGAGAAGGTAAAGGAACTCCTGTTCTTATGGAGACACTTGACTTTTCACGTACAGCTGTTGCAGGTATGGCTACAGGTATTGCAACAGGCGCACTTAATGCTGCAATCGATTATTCAAATGAAAGAAAACAGTTCGGAAAATCAATTTCATCATTCCAGGCAATACAGTTTATGCTTGCTGACATGGCAACACAGACTGAAGCAGCAAGACTTCTATATCAGAAAGCAGCATGGGCGCAGGATAATGGGCTTCCATTCAAGATGCTCTCTAATATGGCAAAGATGTATGCTGCTGATACAGCTATGAAAGTTTCCATAGATGCAGTCCAGATTTTCGGCGGGTACGGTTATGTAAAAGAATACCCGGTAGAGAAATTCATGAGAGACGCAAAGATTATGCAGATTTTTGAAGGAACTGTTCAGGTTCAGAGAATGGTTATCGGCAAGTATCTTACTACTGCCGGGAAGTATACTTACACATATTAAGAATAATACTGCATATAACTTTTGTTAAA
>DINC01000253.1:0-157 GCA_002425885.1 Spirochaetia bacterium UBA5550
TCATATCCTCCACAAGTTATTTAAATATGTATAGGCTTCTTTAAATAAAAAAGTCAACAATAAAACACTACCATATAGCGCACAATAATAAAGACCATCAAGGTCTAATTTGTGCAAAATTTTTAAATTTTACAATCAATCTGTTAACAAAACCGGC
>DINC01000253.1:222-7768 GCA_002425885.1 Spirochaetia bacterium UBA5550
AT
Source organism: Spirochaetia bacterium UBA5550 (assembly GCA_002425885.1). Lineage (GTDB taxonomy): Bacteria > Spirochaetota > UBA4802 > UBA4802 > UBA5550 > UBA5550. The sequence goes on from DINC01000253.1 coordinate 225, forward strand.
AAAAAATTCAAAATATTACTTGATTGAATTTTCAGAAAATAGTAGTATAACATTACAACATTGAAATACATTGACACATAACATTCATTCTTTTTCCCGACCGCAAATTTTCCCAAAAAAATCATCAACATAGACTATCATAGGCTACCTTGCCTGGCAGTTCTCCTGTATAATGTTTTTATGAAATTTATAGGAGGTATGCAATGGCAACTACATACGCCGAATACAAATGTTCTTTATGCAACCTGGTGATCACTGTCACCGGTAATAAAGTTTTTTGCGGCCCGGATAGACATGAAACGGGCCCATGTTCAGGCAGTATAAGCCAGAACAAAGATCACTTCTGGAACAGACTAAGAACTTATGAACGTTAAAAGTAACTGCATGCATCCGGGGCTTGCGTCAAAGCTCCCGGTATGCCGCAATATTATGTTCTAATGAATAAAAAAACCGGAAAGGGGGTCCGCATCAGATGAACAATGAAGCCTGGATATGTTTACAAGATGTCTCTTTTCATGCTCAACAAAGGTATGCCCAGCGTGGCATTGACGAAAACCTCGCCATGCTGGCGGTGGAATACGGCGAAGCATACCACGCGGGTAATGGCGCAACAGCTTTCTGGCTCAATAAAAAGAGAGCTGTGAGGTATAGCATCATAACCATGTACGGGACAGACGCGTCCAATATCGCTGTTATCATTTCAGCAGACGGAAAGGTAATCACAGTAATGCACTGCAGCCGAAGGGTAAGATCCTGGAGATCGGCAGCTTAAAATCATAACAGGCAGCATATAATAAAACAACAGGAGTCTGGTTCAATGAACAGAAAAAATGATGAGATGAAGTATTCCGGTGAAGAGAAGAAGGGTGTTCCCCACGGCCACGGCAGGGCTATTTATAATGACGGCTCTGTTTATGAAGGCGGTTGGAAGGATGGCAAAAAAGAGGGCTATGGTGTGCTTATCACTAAAGAGGGCACAAGGTACATGGGGCAGTTCAGTAATGATGATTTCAACGGCTACGGTACCCTCTTCCCCCCGGATGAGATGATAAGCAGGTCATCAGTAATCTCCGGGCAGTGGAAAGACGGCAAAGCCCACGGGCTCATTGTGATTAACAACCTTGATGGAATGGATTTTGCCGGTGCCATATCAGGGTCAAAAACAATCGGCATAGGGTGCATGTTCAGGGACGGCGCTGTCAGTGCTGGTGAATGTATGCCTAAAGCCGGTGTCGCTCATTTCATCGATTTTCTCGAAGACGGCACAAAGAAATTCGTCAGGAAAGAAAACGGCATGCTCAGCGGCGAACAGTCTGTCATATACCCTGACGGCACAAGGCAGATTGCCAATTGCGTCAATGGTAAACCTGAAGGGTTGGCAATCTCATCCGCCCCTGACGGCACTGTAACATCAGGTATGGCAGACAGTAACGGAATGCTCCAGGGGCCTGTGACTACAATATACCCTGACGGCAGGCAGATTGTGCGCAACTTCGTAAACAACAAACCTGTTTAAGGGGGCGGCAATGAATTTCAGGGCAAAAAACAGAAACAATAGCAAAGAGAGATGGTTCGAGCGTGAGAGTATCCCCGCTCTTGATAACGCTTTAAAGAATGCTGTTTACGAGGATCATAATGTGCGCTCCCACCTGTACAATACAGAGGAGTGCCTCTCTTCCTTTTTCCTTGAATGCGGCTATGTCGATTTCTACTCAGTAAGCGCTTCATACCCCAGGGAAACAGATATATTCTTCTCCCCTGCTTTTGAAAGGGTAATTGCGAAAAATTATATAAACCGAAATAAGGCTGTAATGAAGTATCTTTCAGGGATCATAGGGAACGAGGGCTTCAAGCGGACAATGCATGCTGGTATCAAAACCCATATAGGTTTCACTTACAACAGCTTCACATCCGACACAGGCGATTACATCGATTTCATCTCAGGCGGGATGCATTTCATGGAGGACAGCCAAGGCCACAAACTCGTCATCACAATTAAAAACGGCGGCGTAATAGGCTCAAAGGACAGGCGTGGCGAATTCTATGTTTCGGTTTGCTCAAACTCGTGCGTTGAAGGTGCTCGCGAAGCCTCTCTGCAATGCCTTAAACTTATCAGAAACGAATTAAACTATGAGATGAAGAGCAAATCATACGCTCTTAACACAGAGGGGAATCCTATTAAAGTTGAAAAGCTTCCGTGGGACACGCTTAAGATACCCTCCTCTCTCAAAAAGGATATCCAGTTTCATATAATGGATTTCATCTCCAATATTGACGCCTTCAGGGATGCAGGGATAAAACCCTCCCGCGGCCTCATAGTCGCAGGCCCTCCCGGAAACGGTAAAACAATGTTGGGGAAGATACTCTGCACAAATATAAATGTGCCGTTTTTCTTCTCTTCAGCCACAGACTTTAACCAGTCATTCGGGAAGCCTAAAATAAACAGCCTCTACGACATGGCATCGGCATTCGCGCCTGCCATTGTCCTTATTGAAGATGCTGATATATTTCTCAATGAAAGGAGGATGAATATTAACCAGGGGACACTGACCGATTTCCTTAACATAATAGACGGCCTCAGGGGGAATGACGGCATTGTTACAATACTCACATGCAACAACCCGGAACTCCTTGATGAAGCGGTAAAAAACAGGCCCAAGCGTTTTGATGTCATTATCGAATTCGGCAATCCCGGTTACGAAGAGCGGAAGGAGATACTCCTTTCAAAACTTCAGAAGTATCTAAGGGATGAAGATGCCGGGATACTTGATGAGGTCGCGCGGGATATGGAGGGGTTTTCCGGGGCGCACATCACCGAGATCGCAGACAGGCTCATAATGTCAAAGATCTACGGGAAAAAGGATCATATTGACTCTGATATGATCGATGAAGTTACAGGGCAGTTCGGTTTTAAGCGTTCCCGCAGTTCAAGAATCGGACTTGTGTAAAAAGGGGGATAAAATGAACTTCAGGTTAAGAACAAGGAAAAAAGAACCTGCCATATTAAGTATTGAGAACATCCCCGCTCTCACCAGCGCTATGAATATGGCAGTTGAGAAAAAAAATGAAGTGGAAAGCCACATATACGCCACAGATACAAAACTGTTTGAGTATTTTCTCAATTGCCCATCGTATGATCTGTATATGGTTGAGGCGGATATTGAGTCTGCTGTTGAAATACTTTTCGCAATTCATCTTGAGAATTTCATTAATGATAACTACGAAAGCCACAATTCAGTGATGAAAGAATACCTTGAAAGCATCATAGACAGCGAGGCTTTTAATCGTTCTGATAACAATTACTATAAAAAGCATATAGGGTTTAACCGCCGCACATTCTCCCCGGATAATAAGAGGCTCATTGATTACGTTTCATCAGGGAATTGCTTTATATCAGATAATGAAGGTTTCAGGCTCATAGTACATGTTCCTGAAATGAAAATATTTTCAGAAATAACATCACTTGCCGGTAACTACAGGGTTCAGTTAATCGCCGACGGCAGGTGTGATAAAGCTAAAGAGAAATGCCACACTTTTATCCAGAACTCCTACCAGTCTGTTTACAGAAACATCAAATCAGGTAAGTATGTTCTAAGCGCGTCAGGTAAACCACTCACTGTTTCCCATGTACCCTGGGACAAACTTAAAATCCCTGCTGAGCTTAAAACCCAGATACACTTTCATGTAACTGAGTTTATCGAAAGGCTCGATGAATTTAAAGAGGCCGGCATTAAATCATCAAGGGGGCTCATAATCGCAGGCCCTCCGGGAAACGGAAAGACACTGCTTGCAAAAATAATATGCAGCAATGTTGCTGTCCCATTTTTCATAGCAACTTCAGAGGAATTCAACCAGCTGATAGGCGGGCCGACAATTGAAGGCCTCTACCGTACTGCTGCAAAATTCGCCCCATCAATTATACTCATTGAAGACGCGGATATATTTCTTCAGCAGAGGACATACAGCTGCAATACAGGGGCTTTATCTGAATTCCTTAATGTAATCGATGGCATAAGGGAGAACAACGGCATAATTACCATCATAACATGCAACCGCTCCGAACTCCTTGACGAAGCTGTAAAAAACCGGCCCAAACGTTTCGATGCCATAATCGAATTCAATAACCCGGAATACACTGAGAGAATGGAGATTCTCATTGATAAGCTTGAAAAATATTTATCAGAAGAGAGCAGGGAATTTTTATATGAGGCCGCGAAGCGGATGAATGGTTTTTCCGGGGCTCATCTTGTTGAATTCGCAGACAGGCTTATAATGTCAGCAATATATGGAGGTAATAAAACAATAGATCAGGTAATGATCCTTAGAGAACTCAAAAGTTTTGATTTCAAGGTTTCCGCTGATAAAACAATCGGCCTTATCTGACGGGAATGATCCAGTGATAAAAATCATAAACATGGGGGTGAAACAATGGGAATACTTAAAATGGTAAAAATGAGAAAATGGCCATATCCTCAACTGCAGAAAGTTTCAGGAGATGAGCTGAACAGCTTTTTCCATCAGGAAGGTGCAATGGCTACTCAATACAGAAAAAATAAAATAAAAGAAACTGACAGGGATCAGTTTTACCGCAGTATCGGCTATGCCTTTTCATGGGGTCTGATAATATACGGGATAATAATGGTGGCTTTTTATCTTGCGGTTGCTGTTGCAGCGATAAAACTTTTTAAAATGTTTATGGCGGCCTGATATGCCCCGTGTTATGATTAGCATGATGATACTGCTTGTAGTATGTTTCGTGATCATTGGTTTGGGCTATCTTATTGATACTATGATTAATAAAGCGAAATTACGGTGTGCAGTTAAATATATCCGTGCAAGGGCTTTTTATTATAAGCATAGGCTTAAGAAAAATCCCGGTAATATAACCCTTGAGGATAAATATCTCCGTGCAAAGTATCATTTCTTTTTACTGTCGATAGAGCATTACATATCATATCTCACAGAACATTACGGTTNNTCTTTTGAAATATGCCCTTTCTGCAATTTCCCGAAAATTCCTGAAAGGCTGAACTGCAGTCATTGCAATAAAATCGAAAATCAGACATTCGAGAATTTCATGAAAGTCGTTAATGCTTATCATGCAGAGGATAAATGAAGAGAAAACTATTAATCGAAGAATCAGACAGTTCCTATGAGCCAGGGAGAGCGGATTCTTTTGTTTCCGGGCTTGAACAGGGTTTCAGAACAGGGGGATATTTTATCCTCCTGGTATTTCTTATCTTTATTATTGTTCTTATGCTGATTTAAGTGTCTTATGTATCTTAAATTTCATACACCTTTCCCTGGCAGTTCCTCGATACATCGACCGGGAAGTGTTGTATGGTTTACCCTACCCCACATTAACCACATACAACAGGTGCTTAGCCCTGGTGAATCCTACGTATAAAAGCTCGTCAGAGAGATATCGCTCCATCTCCGCTTTATCTTCAGGCCGTTTATGCAGGAGGAGTATCACAACATCAGACTCAAGGCCCTTGAACTGATGTATGGTCCTGTACCTGACAGACTTCACTCTCTTCCCTTCACCTGTTGATACAAGGGTAAAGTCACCGGCCTTATTCTCTTCAGAGAAGATCGAATTATCGATGTTCCTGTTTGAAAGAACTACAACCTGCTCCTTCTCTATGCAGTGATCATCTATAAGCTCCTCAAGGAGTGAGCCGATATATGCAGCAGCGCTCTTCCCGCTTGTGAAGTTTTCCTCAACAGGCGGCACGCCCTTAATCTCAGCAGCTTTGGCAGTACTCCCGAGTCCTGACATCTCCACTGCAAAGTCATGGATCTCCTGTGTATTGCGGAGGTTGTCCCTGAGTTTGAATACATGGTTACCCAGGCCCGAGCCTGAGATGAGCCCCGTGATGGGGAGGTTCTTCTGCCCTGTGAATATAGTCTGGTTATCGTCGTAGAAGATATACACGACCCTGCTGCGGTATTTATCGAATATGAACTTCAGGGTATCGCACCAGTTTTTATGGAAGTCCTGCCCTTCGTCAATAAGAACGGCATCATAAGTGTAATGATCCAGGTGACTGCTCTCCGCACTGAAGGCTGTTTCAACTGCAAGAGGGAGTCTCTCGCTGAAGAAGTCATCAGCGGAACCGGATGAAGGTAGGAGAAGCGACACCACATCAAGAATGGTCTTCGGAAGAGCTGTACCATGCTCATTAACTGCGCTTTTGTAATCAGCGCCGGACGGCAGGTTTATCATCATCCCGATAACACCGTTTATCTTCTGTTGTAATGATTTATCAGAGGGCTCCTTCTTCTCTTTAGATTCAGAGGGGATACCTGCCTCTTTAACTGCACCGATGAGTCTGAAAAAATGCTCTGCGCAGTTATGCGTTTCAATCTCTCCGGATATGAAGTCACGCAGAACAGACTGAGCGAATGAGTGAAATGTCACCATCTCTATATTTTTAATCCCATTAAGCCTTTCGTTTATAAATGAGCAGAGTGTTTTATTGTAGCAGAGGAAGAGCACCCTCTTACCCGAATCAGCAAGCCTTTCAGCTTTCTTCATTGCAATCCATGTCTTCCCTGTGCCCGCAGCCCCCTGGAATGCTATTCGGTTCTTGTCCTCGAAGAGGTCAAGGAGGTAATCCTGGTTCATGTTTGTCACAGAGAGGCGCCTCTGCTGTTCATCAATTACCCTTCTTATTGACATTGGTATGGAGAGAGACCTGTTGAACAGAGTGAGGAGAGAGCTTTTATCCTTTGCGGAGAGTATCTTTTTACCGTGACGTTCTTCGCTCTCTTTGAAGAGTTTATCTATCCATACCACGGGAGTTTCCATGGCTTTTATATCTATTACATTTGCCTCAGATAAGTCCAGTGTTCTGTGAACTTCCTTCCAGTTGCCATCAAAGAAACAGACTCCCCAGGTGTATATGCCGGGGATTGCTGTGCCGTATTTCTTTTCGTAGATCTTCTTTATGGCAAACATTGAAGTTCGTGCCTGCTCTACGGGATTCTTTATTATATATGCCTGACCGTTGCTGTCAGTTGATCGCCATGTACGGCCGTCGAAGTCTATCTTTCCGCCCTTCACTTCAAGGGAGATGAATCCTTTAAGCTCATTGAAGATTATAAAGTCGCATTCACCGTCACGTCCGTCGTGCCATGTGAGGGAGTGGAATACGTGGTATGTGTCATCCAGGAGCGCAAGCTTTTCGAATACCTGCTTTTCTGATTCAGGTACTTCGGGGTGGTTTGAAATTGAGGCCGGGTATAGGTTTGCCATTGGAAAAATCTATATTAAAAACGGATTTTCTGACTTACTGAAAAGATAAATCCATAAATTTGTATNNTTTCATTACGTTCATACCGGCCTGGTATAATAACTTTATCTACCGGATATGCATTTTTTTCTGCGAATGACAGAAGAGATTCAATTGGACGTTTCATTTTATTAATCATCTTAATTTTACCAGGCACAGATTTCATCAATTCTTCCAATTGTTTGCGATCTTTATCTGTTTCAATTTCAAGAATTACTTTCATAATCTACTCTCTTTAATATTTTT
>DINC01000133.1:0-5995 GCA_002425885.1 Spirochaetia bacterium UBA5550
CGATTTAAAGAGATAAAAAAAGCCCGAACGTTAATTCGGGCTCTTTATCTAACGGGTATAGATAAGTTTATATCAAAGTGACCTCTACTGCTCTTGGTCCTCTGTCTGTCTTTTCAATATTAAACTCAACCTGTGCGCCTTCTTTGAGAGTTCTGAAACCCTCACCTATTATGCTTGAGTGGTGAACGAAATAATCTTTTCCGTCTGTAGCGGAAATAAAACCGTAACCTTTCTGGTCGTTAAACCATTTAACTGTACCCTGAGACATGATTAAGCTCCTGAGATTTTGTTAAGGGTTACCCCTTAGGACATGGTGCAAAAAAAACTGTTCCNNTACCTGGAAGTGACGAGGTAAGAAACAAGAAGAATTTAATGAACCTGAACATCCATACGCCCTTTATACAATTTCAAAAAAAAAAGTCAATCTTTAAATAGGATTTTAACCTGAATTAAATTTTTTTAACTTTTCATCTCTCCACCCTGTTTCTCCCCTTTGACTTGGCCCTGTAGAGGGCTGTGTCAGCTTTTGACAGCACGGAGTCCATGGTGTCCTCTTTTGTAAATTCCGCAACACCGCAGCTTATGGTTGTCTTAATTTTTTTCTTCCCGTTTCCGGAATAACCAGCCAGAGATTCAGCAAATATTGTGCGGAGCCTCTCTGCCACTAACATGGCACTCTCAGCATTACCGTAAGTGATAATAATAAATTCATCCCCTCCCCACCGGAAGAGCGTGTCACTGAGCCTCAGACTTTTTGCCGCAGCATCAGCCATCTGCTTAAGTATCTCATCACCCATGAGGTGGCCCATTGTGTCATTGATCATTTTAAATCTGTCCATATCAATAATGACCAGTGAAAAGGGTGTTCCATTACGCTGAAAATTATAAACTGCTTTTTTGAACTGATGCTCAAACTCCTTCCTGTTATAAACTCCTGTCAGTTCATCTGTCACAGCCATAATACTGAGCCTCCCCTGAAAATAATTGGCTGTAGCTATGGCTATGGAGATAATTATACATGAAATAAGGAGACCGAAAATGAGATTCATTTTAATCCCTGAGAGAATCCCGCTCATCCTAATACCTTCATCAATTTCGACAAAAAGGAACCAGTCAAATTCAGGTATAAACCTGGTGGTGAGCAGAATGTGCTTCCCGTCTCTCTCGAATTCATACATGCCTGAAGTCTCTTTCCCGGAAAGAATTTTCTCCGCTGTCCCTGCATATTCAGGCTGGTTTTTGATGTTTATTTTCTCTATAATTGATTCATCAGAGTGGATCTGGATTGTCCCTTCTCTGTCAACCAGGTATATTTCACTTTTATAGATGTCGTTATGCGATTTAAGCATCTGCGTGATGGCATCCAGGTTCAGCCCCACCCCCGTTACCCCTAAAAGCTCCCCGTGATAGCCGGTGAGCCTGTGATTGATAAAAACAGTGAGTTTGCCACTTGATGCTTCATCCGTATCAACATCGAGAACGTATTCCCTGTTAAGTTTGATAAAATTATAATACCATACATCATGGGGCTCGGCGGTTGAAATGGTTTTAAGAAGGCCTTTGAAATGGTAGTATTTACCGGTTTTCTCAGAGACAAAAAAGGCGGAAAAAAAACCGTACTTGTCCTGAATCGCTTTAAGGTACTTCTGGATAACGGGCATATTTCTCTCGCCTGAAATAGCCCAGTCTTTGAGAAATGTATCATTAGCCATGAGTGATGAGATAAATATAGGCCTGATGAGGTGAGTCTGAATTTCGGAATAGAGGTTGTCCCTGGTCAGGGGGAGTACGCTGTTCACAAGGTTCTCCCGCACAGACCTGTGGGCTGAACGGTAATTGATGTAATTTGTTGTAATAAATGAAACAGTAAGGATAAATGTAAGTGATATTATCATTCTGCTTTTAATCGAAAGTCTTTTGAAGCTGCTTATTATGTTTTTCATGTTTTATATCGCTGTGTTTTCAGGTATTAATTTCTTGGTTATATCAGTTTAATAAATGTATTAAACCAATCGTAAAAAATTTTAATCTTCACCAGATATAATATAACCTGCACGGGGAATAAAAAAAATATCTGATTTGAATTTGACAATAGAATATATTTTTAGTGTCCTTGAGATTATTATAATCATTTCGTAATAGGTTATAGTATGAAGCAACGAAAAAATAATTCTGATCGGAGCGGCTTATGAAAAAATATCTTCTGATTATATTTCTCTTTATTCCCTTTATGGCGCAGAGCGGGGAGAACATCGTTTATCATTTCAGCTTTGTTGAGGGGAGCAGCACATACATATTCGGAGAAAATGTCAGGGTGAGGAAAACTCCTGAAATAAAAGAGGATAACATATCTGAAACGCTCCCCGCAGGCTATGCTGTGAAGATTATACAGAGAACCGATAAGCACATGGCGCAGAATGGGTTCAGAGAGTACTGGTGTAAAATCGGTTTCAGCAAAAACGGCAAAGAGATGCAGGGATATATCTGGGGCGGACTTATTGCAGCGGGTCATGTAAAAATCAGAAATGATCTTTTTCTCCTGGGTTTTAAAAAGTATGAGGAGGAGCATGGCTTCAGCGGCGAATGCAGACTGATCCGTGACGGTAAAATTATATCGGCTATTCCGGTGATGCTCCATTTTATACCATCGGGTGAGGGTAATCCGTTTTACGGATACTCCATCTCTCTGGCGCTTAATGACAGCCTTGGGCTCAGAGGACTTGAAAATGTTGTGGCAATCAATAATGATTACGGCGCATGCGGATATCCCCATGGGAATGTATGGGTCGGTGTTGCTAAAGGTAAGCTTTATTATCTTGGAATTGATTCATCAGTATCTGAAGCGGGGGTGTTTCATTACGAGGAACAGATGATATTTCCGTCGCAGGATAAGACACTGAAGGGGGAGGTGAGGCTTGTGATCGAAAACTTTGAGTTTGATGAGAAGATCAATGATTACAGGCTCACTGACAGGAAAGAGAAGCGTTATATATGGAAAAACTATAAGCTTGAGGAGAGGAAAAAGTGAGCATTAATCAGGCAGAATATAAGGAGATTCTTAGAAGGCTTGCTCCCTGCGGTCTCAATTGCGGTAAATGTCTCTTCTATTTTGATGGAGAGATAAGGGAATTAAGTATTAAACTGAAAGACAGACTGGGAAATTTCGGGTCATATGCTGAACGTTTTGCAAAAGGGGCTGCTGTTTTCAATAACTATAAGGGATTCAATGAACTTCTGAGTTTTATGACAACCGGAGACTGTCAGGGATGCCGTGAAGGTGGCTGCATGTTCCCTGGATGCAATGTTAACAACTGCACTTCTTCTAAAAATATAGATTTTTGTTTTCAGTGCGAAGAATTCCCTTGTAAAAAATCAAATCTTCATGGGACGTTAAAAGAGAGATGGATTAATATGAACAGCCGTATGAAGGAGATCGGTGCAAGTGAGTATTATAAAGAAACCGCTGACGAACCGAGATATGTTTAAATATTTTTAAGAGGACTCAGTCTTAATATAGCTGAATTCAGCTCCTCCATGTCAACAGGCTTGGGCAGGTACTCATCAAATCCATCTGACAGGAATTTTTCCCTGTCACCTGCCATTGCGAAAGCAGTAAGTGCTATGGTGCAGATATTGCTTTTGCTGCCGAAGCGTTCTGTTTTACGTATCTCCTTAATCGCCTCGATTCCGTTCATCTCAGGCATCTGAATATCCATAAGCACCAGGTCAAAATCCCCCTTGTCAAGACACAGCAGCGCCTCTATGCCGTTTGCCGCCTCTGTGACAGTGTGGGTCATCTTTTCAAGGAGCCTTCTTACCATGAGGCTGTTAATTCTGTCGTCCTCAACCAGCAGTATTCTTAAAGACTGAATAGCTGCCTCCCCGTTCAACGGCTGTTCAGATACATCGCTCTGGATCTCTTCACACAGTTCTACTTTCATTGTACATTTTACCTCAGTTCCTCTTTCCGGTGTGCTTTCTATGTTTATCGCGCCATTCATAAGGGCAACAAGTCTTTTGACTATAGCAAGACCGAGCCCTGCGCCCTGGAATTTCCGTGTATATGTATTCTCAACCTGCCTGAAAGGCTCGATAATTTCAGCAAGTTTATCACTGTCAATGCCAATCCCTGTATCTTTAACTTTAATAACAAGGGCACCGTCCTTTGAACCTGAAAAAATAAAACCCGCATCAATGGTAATCGATCCTTCAGATGTAAACTTCACTGAATTTTCTGTAAGGTTCTGGATAATCTGCCTGATCCTCAATTCGTCACCATGAATAATTTCAGGCACCGACTCTGATACGTTATAAGATAACCGGACGTTTTTTCTTTCGCAGTCAGTTGAGAGAGTGCTGCTGATTGAATCGAGTAGTTCTCTGATGCAGACTTTCTCCTTTATAAGGGAGAACTGCTCTGATTCAATTTTTGTAAGATCCAGTATATCACTCAGAAGCCTTGTGAGCCTCTTTCCTGAACTGATGGCCATGTCAACATATTCGCGCTGTTTCTGCCCGGTCAGCGTTCTCTCTAAAATCTGAAGCAGTCCCAGTATGCCGTTGAGCGGTGTCCTTACTTCGTGGCTCATGTTTGCAAGGAATATACTCTTGGCACGGTTCGCTTTCTCCGCAGCCTCCCTCGCCTGCACCAGTGTATCTTCATTCAGCTTCAGGTGAGTAATATCTTCTATGATACCTAAACCCCCTTTAATATCACCATCGGGGCCGGTAAGAGGGGCCATTATCGCGCGTATAGGGGCAGATCTATCCGATGTAACGGCATTATAAAAATCTTCGTAGTAACTGTTGTTGCCGTTTAATACACTTCTCACAGTCTGCACCATTCTTAAATCGGGGAGTGTTTTAAGATCAGTGCCAAGAAATTTTTCTCTTGGTGTGCCGACAATTTTTTCAAAAGAAGTATTACACTCGGTAATAACGCCGTCATTGTCGAAGTGTATTATCCCGAGCGGCGAGTGCTCGAATATAAGTCTGAACTTCTCCTCGCTAAGTTTAAGCGCGGTGTTTTTTCTCGACAGCTGCTTTTTCAGAGAGATAAATGAGATGACTATGAATATTATAATAAGCAGCATGGGGAGGTAGAAGTGGAAACTGCTGAAATCGCCATAATTTAAAATCCGGGAAGGAATCTTTGTTCCCGCATCCGCTTCAGTTGATGAATGGACTATCTTAGCCCTTACGAGAGATATAATAAAAAAAATGACAAAAAGGAAGGCGTAAACAGAGTAGCCGGCTCTTTTTTTTCTTCCGGAGCCAGGCAGTGGATGTTCATTATGGCTGTATGGTTTCATTTTTTAATTTGCATGATGAATAAATTCAGATTATTTATACATCTTCAATATCGGTAATAATGATTGAAAAATGAAGAGTGTATATTACAGCAGGTTTATTATTAAAGCAGATTTACAGATTGTAATGCCCGGCAGCTTCAGGCTGATAAACTATTGATTCAATTATGTAATATTGCTCTGACCCGGAATTCTCTTTTATTACAGTGCCTATTGTGCTCCCCAGAACCTGTGAACCTATGCCTGAGAAAACTGAGATTTTTTTCTTTTTCGCATCTGATTCTTCAGGAAACACAAGGTGATACTCCTCTTTTATTCCGTTTCCGATATTTTTGAGCACAAATTTTGAATTCATGGTTACGACATTTGCTTTAATTTTCTGAGGCGGGACCTGTTTAGAACGGTGGAGCTGATTTTTAAGCAGTTCGATAAGTTTTTTTTCAGATTCGTTTGTATTATTATATTGTGCGAATGTCCGCTCAATACGTTCACAATCAAATTTGGAAAATATTTTATCGCTGCGCATATTTTTAACCTCCGGCTGAATCAAAAAAGTACTTTTTCTTTTTCAGAGGATAAATCTTTTGTCAAATGATAAATATAAAAATATACATAAATTCATGGGTGTCGTTTTTTAGTGCGGCATAAAGGGTCTATTTCATCCGCCATCTAAGTACTTTTTAATC
>DINC01000133.1:6009-8357 GCA_002425885.1 Spirochaetia bacterium UBA5550
TGGTATTTTTACCCCTAATGTCTTAAGCCGGGTAAGGTATTTATCAAAAGATGTTGAGTGGCTTGTGGTTGTCATAAAAATTTTAAAGAATGAACGAACTGTTCCCTCAAGTTCCTTTCTGAACTCCATGTTTCTGTTAAGCAGGTCCTCCACGGGCGCTATGATCCTGTAATTAACAGGCCTGCACATAGCCCTGTGGGCAACAAATCGCTGTGTCACTTCGCACTCGTAATTCTCCTCTTTTATACTTTTGTCGACAGTGTTGAGATTGATACAGTCTATAATCTGGAAGGAGTATTTCCCCTTCAGGTAAAGTTCCAGAAGTTCCATTATTCTGTTGAAATGGATACAATTTACACACTCCCCGCTGCAATCTTCATCGAGCCTCAGGTATATAACCATATCCACGTCTGAACTTTCATACGAGAGCCCCATGTTAAGTGAACCCACAACATCAAAAGCGACATCAACATGATCCCTTGTGATGTTTTCCAGTATTACCTCAAGCTCTGCCATGCGCAGTTCAGATTCTTTTGTCTGAAAACGCCTGAAAAAATTCCGTATATCAAGGAACAGCTCAATTTCAGGTATGTGGGAATATTTTTCAGTGTGCGTGTCGTAGTTTTCCATTATTGAAAGCGCGTCAAATCTCTCCCTGTCTATAATCTCTTCAGTGTACCCGCCATCTTTGCTGATATATTCAGCAACAGGGAATATGCTGTTTGATACGAACTTCTTCATCTGAACACGGCTTACATCTTTCCCGTTCATGATAATCTCATGGAAAAATCCCCCTTCAGAAACATCACCCTTTGCAGTTGTGACCTCTCCGAAATTTGAGGGATTAAGATAAACCGTATTCTCCGTAAATTTGAATCCCCAGTCTTCATGTATATGCCCTGTGAGGCATAGTCTGACTTTGCTGCTGTCGCAATATGTACGCAGAGCAGGTGAGCCTGAGGGCCCCTTCCATGAAAGCCTGTCATGTATGCCGTGGGCCGGCTGGTGAGTGATTATTATATCAGGGTGTACAGCTTTGAAGAAGGTGTACATTTCATTATTCTTATCAGGTATATTTATCCCTGCCTTGTAGCGCACAATGTATCGCTCCGGTATACCGGCTGACCATGTTTCAGCTCCTCCGTAACCTGCGAATCTGACGCCGTCAATTTCATGCCACTGAAGATGGAGGTCCCTTTCATGAAGAGCGGTGTACCGCAGGTTCATGTCATAGTTCCCCGGCAGCACGAATATTTCCGAGTTGCTTTTGATGGAGAGGATATTCTCCAGCACCTTGTATTTCTGCTGCATTACTCTCCGCGCCCTTATTGTGGCCTGCTGGTACTCGTACCCTTTTTCCATGATTTCGGAGGGAGTTGTCGGGTCGTCAAGAAGTGAATCCACAAAGTCTTCAAGTATTTCATCAGTTTTATCCATCTTCCGCCTGAGTCCGTTGAAGAATGTCTGAAGCTCGTGGTAATTGATAGCTGTATCAAGGCTGTAGAAGGGGATGTCGATGAGGTCGCCTGCTATTATGTAAACGTCAGCAACGGTTTCGAGAAAGAGTTCATAAACTCTCGTGAAAGCTCCATGCACATCTGTAAGATATATAATTTTCATGGAGCAAGGTAACCGGTAATTATAAAGATGTATACCCCCGCAAGCATCCCCTGAAGTGTCCCCCATGCAATGTCCAGTACGGTAATGAACCGAGGCCAGTACCTGATAAATGACTGTGCAGTAAGGTTATGCGAGGAGGCAAGGGCGAAACCTGCAATCCCCCCTGCGGATACAGACCACGCTATTCTCCCCCCTTCGAGAACTGACAGATATATTGCTGCAGTAATAGCAAATGAGATAATAACCCTGGAGAAGATTATGGGGCCTTTTTTATAAACGATCCCGCCGTTTTTTGTATCATTCATCAGGGCCAGATGATGGAAATAAAGCTTCTTTGCGATAAATCTGAACCAGATATGGTCAAGTGAAAGGTAAATAACTGCGGTTATCGCAGCAGTTTTAAAGTAAAGAATAAGGAGTTCCATTTTTCACCACCCGGATTTGATATCATGATTATACCGGTACCTGTTAAAATTGCAAATAAAATAAATGGCGTTTCAGGATCTAATTATACTGACCTGAAGTTTTACTGCTGCCGGCTTTATACATATCAGTATGGAGTTTTTTGTAAAAAAGTATGGCAAAAACAGAATTTTTTTGTTTTTCTCATACTTTAGTACGATTTACAACTGCTCCATAATCATGTAATCTATATTCAGAAAGAAAATCATGAAACTGATACAAAAAAGAATGGTTGCTCTTCAGAACTCGATTGTAATTGTTTTTTA
>DINC01000134.1 GCA_002425885.1 Spirochaetia bacterium UBA5550
GAAAAAAAAGAAAAAAAGCTCTGGGGAGGGCGTTTCGACCAGGGTTCCTCAGATATAACAGAGCGGATTTCCAAATCAGTACACTTTGATTCACGGATGTACAAACAGGATATCCGCGGTTCGATTGCCCATGCAAGGATGCTGGAGAAGATGGGAATACTCAGCTCCGCAGAACTCAGTGATATTATAAAAGGACTCGAAAAGATCAAGGGAGAGATAGATTCAGGTGAGTTTGAATTCCTATCCTCCCGTGAAGATATACACATGAATATAGAAGCTGCTCTTACTGAAAAGATCGGTGATGCGGGGAAGAGGCTCCACACAGGCAGATCCCGGAATGATCAGGTGGCAGTTGATATCAGAATGTATATTATTGATGAGGCCGCTGAGATCGACTCTCTCCTCAAAAAATTTCTTCATGAACTTGTTGCGCTTGCTGAAAGAAACACCGGTGTTATTATGCCTGGATATACGCACATGCAGGTGGCCCAGCCTGTACGATTCAGCCATCACATGCTTGCTTATGCGTGGCAGCTTATACGTGACAGGAAAAGACTTGCGGCGGCAGTAGACGCGTGCAGCAGCCTGCCGTTAGGGTCAGGCGCGCTTTCAGGTGTGAATTACATGAACGACAGGGAGTTTCTGAAGAGTGAACTGAAGTTCAATGATATTGTGATGAATTCAATGGATGCTGTTAGTGACAGGGATTTTGCTCTGGATTTTCTTTATTTCGCGGCAGTCCTGGGAACCCATCTTTCAAGGTTCTGCGAGGAGCTTGTGCTCTGGTCTACTGCTGAGTTCAATTTTATAAAGCTTTCTGATTCGGTGACAACGGGCTCGTCAATCATGCCGCAGAAGAGAAATCCCGATGTTGCTGAGCTGATACGGGGTAAATCCGGGAGACTTTACGGCAACCTCATTGCGCTCCTCACAATTCTTAAGGGGCTCCCCATGACATATAACAGGGATATGCAGGAGGACAAGGAACCTCTCTTTGATTCAATTGATACAGTGAAACTTTCGCTTGAGGGGATGATTGAGATGATCTCCTCTGTGGAGATAAACAGTGATCGTATGAAAGAGGGTGTTTACAGGAATTTCTCCACAGCAACAGACCTTGCTGATTACCTGGTTAAAAAAGGTGTACCCTTCAGGGAATCTCACGAAATTTCCGGGAGGATTGTACGTTACTGTGAAACAGAAAAAAAAGATTTTTTCAGACTCACACCGGATGAACTGAAAGTTTTTTCTCCGCTCATTGATGAAGAGATAAAGGATATACTGGACCCGGAGAAAGCTACAGAGAGGAAGCTTTCAATGGGGAGCACATCTACTGATTCAGTATCGAAACAGATTGATATTATAAAAAAAATGATTTCATAGGTACAGATGTTCCGGAGAAAAATTTTAACAGCCTGTATTTTCTTTTTTATCATAGCTTCAGTTACGGTGTTTATGTTTATTGACGGGTATATCAGTTCCTATTCTGCCCGGTATATTACTGACAGGATGGAGGAACTCCCCTTCAATAAATGCGGCCTTCTTCTGGGCACAAGCAAGTACAGGGCCGAAGGGGGGATAAATCCCTTTTTCACCAGGAGGCTCGATGCGGCAGCTGATTTATATCGTGCAGGAAAGATCGACTGCATTATCGCAAGCGGCGATAACAGCTTTGTAAACTATAATGAACCGCGCGCTATGCTCCAGGGGCTTAAAGAGAGAGGTGTACCTGCTGAAAAGATCCATCCCGATTTCGCGGGATTCAGGACACTGGACTCTGTGGTAAGGGCCAGGGAGATATTTGATCAGAATTCCATAACTGTAATATCACAGAAATTTCATAATGAAAGAGCTGTTTATATCGGCCGAAAATGGGGCATCAATGTAACTGGATATAATGCCCTGGACTGGGAGGATGCTGACGGAGTCCCGGTGAGGATACGTGAAGTCTTTGCCAGATTCAAGGCATTCATTGATGTCAACCTCACAGGGGAGCAGCCTAAATTCCTTGGTGATAAGATAAAGATCGATTAATTTTTCTGCGCCGCAATATTCGCGTAATCAGCGACAGCAGGACTCCCCGTTTTGTCAGAGTCAGTCAGAATGGCCACCATTACCGGATTTGCTGAAGGCGTTTTCCCGAAATGTTTTTTATAATCTGAAATAACATCCCTTTTAAATGACATCCACTTACCCAGGTCTTTCCCCCCTGAAGCAACAACGATGTATCTCGCGTCATAAAGAATCACGCCTGACTGAACCTTCTTCCTCGGTATAACTGTGCCCACTGGCAGCGTGGAACTCCAGACATACTTGATCCAGTTCATCGGCTGATGCCGCCACCCCACAAGAGGAATTTTTTTACGCTGAAATAATACGTATATCCCTGCTGCTGAATCTCTTCTGCTTGAGCGGGATTCATTTCCGTTGGCAGGGAGTTTATGAACTCTCCATTCCCATGTTATTACAGGATAACTGAAAATATTCCATTTATTATTCATCACTTTCCCGATCTGAATTGAGAGGGCGGGATTTCTTTCAGTTGAAGCGCGCAGAAATTTTTTCCCGTTTTCAGAAAGAATATAATATTCCTCCCAGGGTTTTTTTTCTGATTCCATATTTCTCCACTCTTTAAAAAAAACATCTCCTGTTTTGTTGAAATCCTCGATTACAACATATTCAGATCCGGAGTAAAGGTTCAGGGAGCCCCCCGGGATAAAGGGTAACAGTGATAGAAGCATCAGCAGTACTACGGCTCTTTTCAGGCGCATAAATCCCCCTATAAAATGGTTTACAAGTTATTGTTTAAATATTTCACTGCTTTTGTCTATTACTAAAATAANNTCCCGGACTATAATATGTTTAACGAAAAGGATAAGCCCTCTTATTTTAAGCGTCTCTACTTTATGGTGAAGAGTGAATATATATACAGGCGTTCATTCATAAAACAATTCGCTTCAGTGGGGGGGCGGCCCATGGTGTGGGGCGTATGGAATGTTATTGTTTACGGTCCTAATATACATATCGGGAAAAATGCCGTGATAGTAGGAGCTGACGGATTCAGAACTACGCTTACCTCTGTTTGCTACGGCGGTCATGAGGGACATATAAGAATAGGAGATAATGTTCTTGTAATGAACGGTGTAAGAATCAGTAGTGCGAAAGAAATCGTAATCGGTGATGACTGCATGCTGGCAAACTTCTGTTATATTATGGATGCTGACTGGCATGATATATATGATCGCACCTCGTCTCCGGGTAAAACCGCTCCCGTAATACTTGAGAAAGGTGTATGGATCGGAGATTCCGCTATAGTCTGCAAGGGTGTGAGGATCGGAGAGAATTCTGTTGTCGGAGCCGGTTCAGTTGTGCGGAAAGATGTTCCGGCAAACGTGGTTGTAATAGGTAATCCGGCGAAGATCGTGAAACACCTGGACCCCGGTAAAGTCGTCACAATGAAAAAGCTTTATGAAAAAGATCTTAAAGAGTAGAGGAACTGCAAGTGAAGATATGTCTTTTGTGTTACAGGGGAAATCCATATTCCGGGGGGCAGGGGATATATCTGAAGTATATCGCTGAGGAGCTTGTGCGTCAGGGGCATGAGGTTCATGCCATTGTGGGGCCTCCGTCACCCGGAGAGATGAAAGGCGTTATAACTCATCTTATCCCGAATAACGAATACTATGTGAAAAAGAAATTCAGCATAATAAACAGGGAATCACCTTTTGATATATTCCATCCGATTAATGCTTACGAATGGCTTCACAGCAGGCTTGGAGCTTTTCCTGAAATAAGCTCCTTCGGTTACAGGGCTTTTTTTCTATTAAGGGGTCTCCACGCAAAATATAAATTTGATATTATCCATGACAACCAGTCGCTTAATTACGGCCTGCTGCTGATGAAGTCTTTCGGAATTCCGGTTGTAGCAACAATCCATCACCCTCTCACAGTAGACCTCCGTAATGTAATTGAACGGGCCCCGTCATTTTACAGGAAATTCCGCGGAGTAATGTTTTATCCTACGCTGATGCAGACAATTGTTTCGAAGAGGCTTGATCATATAATTACAGTGTCTGAAGATTCGAAGCGGATGAACAATGCTGATTTCGGCGTACCGATGGATAAGCAGTCTGTTGTGTATAATGGCATAGACCGGAATATCTTCAGGCCGCTTAAAGTTAAAAAGAATAAAAAAGATTTAATCTTTGTGGGGAATATTGAGGACGGCAAGAAGGGATTTGTCTATCTGCTGAAGGCAATGACTATGATAAAATCTGATGTGAGGCTTGTGGTTGTTGACGGCGGCGCTCCGCACCGCCTTGTGACAAACAGGCTCATTGACAGACTTAATCTCAGAAGCAGAATCCTTTTTGCGGGTACTGCCTCCACTGAAGATCTTGTTAAACTCTATTCGCAGTCCGCAATAGCAATAGTACCTTCCGTTTACGAAGGCTTTGGTTTCCCCGCAGGTGAGGCAATGGCCTGCGGTGTTCCTGTGATCTCCAGTGACGGGGGAGCTCTTCCGGAAGTTGTGGGCGACGCAGGGATAGTTGTCCCTGCCCGGGATCATGCTGCTCTTGCGGAAGCCATAGATACTTTGATTAATGATGAAAAGATGAAGAAGAAGTTTTCGAAAGCGGGCCTGGAGAGAATTGAAAAACTCTTCAATTGGGATAATGCTGTGCGGCAGATGGTTGATCTTTACGGGCGCCTTCTGAATAAATGACTGCTCTCTGTTTCTGTAGTATATATTTACATAAGATTATGACAAACAGAAAAGACCTGGAGGTGTGGATTGGCCTTCGATAGTTTTATATATCTCTTCCTCATGTTCTTTGTCCCGTTCTTTCTCATCATCATAGCCCTGGGGCAGCTTGCTGAGAAGGATAAAGAGTTTGTGCATTATATCTTCTCTCTCTCTTTTATAGGGCAGGGGCTCTGGGAAATGCAGATAATTCTTTACAGCACATGGGCATTCCCTGAACTCTACTGGCTCATCCTGCTGCTGATTCCGGTTTCATACATTGTAACTCCGCTTCTGCTGATACGATATATATGGATTTTTTCAGTTGATTACAGGTTCTACAGTAAGCATCTGTTTCTCTTTATCCCGGCGGTTGTTGTTTCAATATTCTGTATGCTCCCTTTTGTTATAAACGGCATTGATTTCAACAGTAATCATCTTGCGGGTATACCTGTTGTAAGTAAAGAGTTCGGCGCTCTCCCCCTATATTTAAAAATTCTCTATCTGAATCTCATAATCAGTAAAATATTCCTTCTTGTTCTTATGACTATGATGCTGTATAAGTTTTACAGAATTTCGAGATACAGCAGGAGCATAAAACTTTCAGCGGTTTTCAGGATAGGGTATGTTTTCGCAATACTGATTACTGTAATGACGGTTGTATGTCTTGCCGGTGATTTTTTTTCAATGCAGCTGGTGAGAGGGTCAATATTCGTTGCAAATATATTTATCTGCTCAGTGTATATTGTTTCGCGCAGGCACCCCAGCTATAACAGGATGCTGAAAATTGAGATCGAGAAAGCTGCATATTCCCATTCGTACATAAAGGGTATTGATATCGAATCAGTGGTAAGCAGCCTCTACAGGCTTATGCAGGAGGATAAGGCTTTTGCTGATGAAGATTTAACTCTGAAAAAGCTTGCAGATGAACTCGATGTAACAACACATCAGCTTTCGCAGATTCTAAATGAAAAGATAAAGAAGAACTTCAGCACCTTTATAAATGAGTTCAGAATTGAAGAGGCGAAAGATCTTCTGATAGAGGAGTTTGACCGTTCCATCCTTTCTATAAGTATAGCTGTGGGATTTAACTCCTACACCACATTCTGTACAACGTTTTCAAGAATGGCTGGGGTATCCCCCAGCCAGTACAGGAAAGATAACAGGAAAAAATACAGCCCCGGAAAACCGGGGCTGTAATATGAGTATCGGAAGTATGAGCCTGTTTAAAAAACTGAATTATCAGTCCTGCTTATTTGACTTTCGCCATATATTCATCTTCTCAGCTTCGACAATAAGTTCCTCTCTGAAAGAGGGGTGTGCTATGCTGATAAGAGCTTCAGCTCTCTCCCATGTGGATTTTGCTTTCATGCATGCGATGCCGTTTTCTGTTACAATGTAGTGAACCATGTTCCTTGTGACGCTCACCGCTGTGCCCGGTTTGAAATATGGGACTATACGTGATTTCATGTTGCCCTTTTTATCAGTGTGTGTTGACTCAAGGCAGAGGAATGATTTACCCCCCTTTGAATGGAATGCTCCGTAAACGAAATCCCACTGCCCGCCTGTGCCTGTTATATGGCGGTGTCCGTTGGACTCAGAGGATACCTGGGACATGAGGTCAACTTCAAGACAGTTGTTGATTGAAACAACATTATCATTCATGGCAATAATTTTCGGATCGTTAATAAGGTTAACCGGGTATGAAGCAAGGAATGGATTGTGGTCCATGAAGTCATAAAGTCTCTGTGAGCCGAAAGCAAATGTATAAGCCATTTTACCTGTGTAAACCTGTTTCTTCATGTTGGTGATGCACCCCTGCTCAAACATATCAACGTATGAGTCAACAAGCATCTCTGTGTGAACTCCAAGATCCCTGAGTCCTGAAGTTGCAAGCATTTTACCCAGGGCGTTAGGCATGCCGCCGATCCCGAGCTGTATACATGAACCGTCTTGCATCTCTTTAAGAAGGATATCAGCGATCTTTTTATCTGTCTCAGTGGTTTCAACTGCGGGCGCTGCCATTAGTGGAGCGTGGTCTGATTCAACGATATAATCCACTTCTGATATATGGATCGCTTCATTGAGTCCGCCGTTGCAGTGCGGGAGATTTTTGTTTATTTCAAGAACCACAATTTTTGACTGGTTAGAGAACTCCTTAAGGAATGTATTGGCTATTCCGAAGTTAAAAAATCCGTTTTTGTCCATTGCTCCCGCGCGGAAGAAAAGTATGTCAGACTGCACATGTCCATTCTGAAGAACCCAGGGGTGTTCATGAAAAAGGGTCGGAACAAAATCGCAGAGACCCATATCGTGAAGAATTCTGTCTCCAGGGCTGAAGTGACAGTTGGTAAAGTAGATATGCTCCCTCTTCTGGTCAGCCCAGGCTGCCTGGCATAATCCGGGATAAACCTGTGTCTGAATTTTTACATTGGTAAGTTCATTGACCCTTTGTGCGATGAATTTATCAATGTAAACTGGTGAGAGAATAAAGCCGCCATAGGAAACAGTGCTGTCGGATTTTACCATGGCTGCTGCCTGTTCGCCGCTTATCAGTTTATTGCGGTATTCATTTTCATAATTTGTGATCATTAAGTTCATTTTTTGCTCCTGATCCTAACTTTGAGTTTTATAGGGTGTGTGATTTCAAGCCTGTTAAAGTTAATGACAGATTTGAAATCAGAACAAGCCCGGAGGCATCTGCAATATATAACATGGAAATTCTGCGGAGTCTTGCGTATTTGTAAATCAGGATGGCAGGGTATATTAATAATTATAAAACTGAAGGTTGTTATTCAATTCTTTTCCTCGATATGAGTATAATGTCCTCTTCCATCTGCGAATAATCTGTAAATTCATAAACAGATTCAATAATCGAGTGAACAATGTCCAGAGAATCTGAGCCTGTGTTTTCCCTGTAAACATTCTTAAGTCTTTCAACTCCGAATTCAGTTTCGCTATTTTCCTTTCGCGCCAGTGTGAGTCCCCTTGTGTAATAGAGCAGTGCATCACCGGGCTCAAGACTTATGGAAAGGTCCCTGAAAAATCCCCTGTTATTGAAAAGTCTTCCTGTGTCTGTGGCAGCAAGATCAATAATACCGTTTCTTTTTTTTGTGTAGAAGAGAGTGGTGATGTTTCCGTAAGAAGAAATTGTCACCTTTCCTGTTTTAAGATTAATCTGGTACACGGTGAGATAAATATTAAGGGTGTTGCCTGAAACAATCCCTTTAAGTCTCGCATCAACCGTTTCGATCATGGCGGAGGGGATCATCTTCTGCACATTCTCTGTGCGTAAAATTGTCCTGATTGCAGCGCCCACGAATGAAGAGGCAGACCCGTAATCAGAGACATCACAGGCTGCAAGAGTATATGTGCTCTTATCCACGAAGAATCCGTCAATAAAAGTACCTGACATGAATTCAGCAGGAAGGTAAGCTGAACGTATATCCATCTCCTCAATATCATCAAACTTCGGGAAGAGCTTTGCCTGGAGGTCACGGATATTGAGCAGCTCATTTTTATATTTTTCAGCGCTTTTAGCGTTTGTTTTATCTTCAACTGTTTCGATGCTTATGCGTGAAAGGGTCTCTGCAAGGTATTCAGAAATTGCTTTCCTCTGTTCATCAGCAGGGGCAGTGCTCTGAAAAAGGAGCAGCCACCTGGCATAGTTTTCAACAGGGTGTATATATGTATCGCAGATTATTTTTTTTTCATACTTGGAAGTAAGGTCAAGGCTGAAGTTTGTCATTCCGCCTGCTTTTTCCATGTACTGACTGTTCTTTTCAAGAACTTCATACGAGAGGTAAGGGAAATCCTTTTCGTAGTTTTTTTTAAAGACAGTTTTTATTGAATCACCCTCACTGTAAAGTGCCTCGATATACAGTATTCCGGAATTGATGGCGCTCTTTTCAAAGGGGGCCAGAATTATTTCCGCTATTTTCTTCGGTTCCATACACTTGTTTTCTGATTTTATTATCACAGATACATTTTAATTTTAATAACAGTTCAGGATAAAGACAATCATTTTTCAATTTTAATTGACTCACTTTTAAAAATCTGATTGTTTATCCGTTAATACGATTCAAAAGCAGAGGGTATAAGGCAGAGGGGAAAATGTTTTGGCTTGTCATTCCCGCGAAGGCGGGAATCTATTGGACGGTAATGATATGTATTATCAAGCCGTCCATTAAATTACTGAAATGATGGATACCCGTTTTCACGGGTATGACAAAGACTTGCAGACAATAATTTTATCTATCCCCTCTTCCCCCCGGCTGTTTATACACTTAAAAACCCGTGAGAGGTTTGCATGAATATAGGATCAGGGAAATATGGCGAAATCAGGCTTGTTGATGATATAAGCAGGTTACTCGCAGGGCTTTGCGGTGAAAATGAGATAAGCGTAATAAAAGAGAAGCTGGTGGATATTGTGCTCTTCATAAGATACGAGATGAAGACGCGCGGGAGCCTTAAAGGTGAAAAAACAGAATCCCTGGGTCAGCTTGAAACAGATGTTATCCTCTTCCTTGATTCATACAACGGCAGCAGTTTTGATGAGATATACCCCCTGATTTATGAACTTATAAAGCAGATCCCTAAATTCAATATATACGGAATAGATATTACAGAGCTGCGTGACATTGCCCATGATTTTGAAGCGGAGTACAGGTACGATCCCATCTTCGGATCTATTGCCGCTGATATAAGAAAGCTCACTCACCAGCACCTTTCTGACAAAGTTATTTCAAAGATCGAAAAGTTCGAGCAGTTCCTCCACTCCGACAAAACAAGCGCAATGATTGACGGCAGCACTGTGTATAATGTAACTGCTGACAGCAAAGAAGATCTCCTTGAGTCGGAGATATTCCAGGAGCTTCTTGACTTGAAGAACAAGCTGAAGATTGCATGGTCCGACAGGGGGGAGAGCAAAAACGGCGTGTCCAGGGATGAGTTCTTCAGAGTTATTGAGGATAACCTTCAGGGGCTCATAACTGATGAGATCCGGGGCCTGCGCTCCTATGAAAATTTTGCCGCGCATGTGAACAGGGCAAAGGAGATTCTTGAAGAGAAGGAATGGGTTGATATCTCAATCGGAAAGCTCCGCTACAATCTCAAGAAGCTCATTGAAGAGATCTCCGGTGACAGCGTTGGTAGAAAAGGTGAGCTTATATTCAGGCTTATTACAACAGATTCTCTTCTCGAGCAGATATCATTTATCTACTACTCCAACCTTGTGAATACAAAGTTCAGGATAATTACAGATGATCTGTATGTTGATTCACTTCATGTACTTGTTGACCTCGCCTTTTGCGTAAGGTCTGTTGGGCACGGCACAAAGATACTCGGCAGGTTTGCCTTCCTTATTGAAAGGATTCTTCAGCAGCTTGACTCAAGGCCTGACAGGGTAGCTCACTTCCCCAGTATTGTTGAGGCAATGAACTCCGAGCTGGAGAACAACTTTCTCTCAATAAAGGAACTTTACTACAGCTACCTGGCAGACCGTGATAATGCGCCTGCTCTCACAGCCATTCTGAATAACATTATCCGTGAAAAGACAACCCATGTACTGGGGAACCTTATAAACAGCATAAAAAACTACGATGTACGAAAGTCTGCTGAACCTTTTCAGAAGGTGCTTGCTGAACTGAAGAAGAGAGATAAGCTTACAATAAAAGACTTTGTATACAGCTTTGGTACTGATGTTGATGAGTCAATCGGTGCTCTTGAAAAAAATGAGTTCATCGGCGGGAAGGGTTTTTCGCAGATAAGGAACTCACGCATAATAAGGTCAACCAAGCTCCCGAAGTTTGAAGTACCGAAGGGTTACGGCTTCAGCGCTCTCACGTGGTATCACATGCAGAAAGGGTATTTCACTGTCGATGATATAAGGACAGAGATTCTCCGGATGATCAAGAAACTGGAAAAGCGCACGGGGAAAAAACTTGGCGACGGCAGCAACCCGCTTCTCCTCATGGCGCGGTCAGGGAGTGTTGTATCCATGCCGGGGATACTGGACACAGTGAGCCACATCGGCATTAACAGGGAGATCGTTGAGCAGTGGTCAAAGACACTGAAGGAGCCGGCCAGGGCATACCAGGCGTACATTACTTTTATGCTCAGTTACGCTAAAAGCGTGCTTGGTCTTGACACAGACTCTCTTGTGAAGGAGACAGGATTTGACAGCTATGTTACGGTTTTCAGAGAGGGGATGTTTATAATGGTTGATGTTGCTGAAGCAATATTTCAGCTTATACAGGAGAGCGGGTGCGGAGCCCTGATACCGGATGACCCTTATGAGCAGGTGTGTAAATCCGCAATTGCCGTGTTCAGATCATTTGAAAATGATGTGGTGAAGAGACAGACAATCCACCTCGGTATCCCTGAACAGTTTCAGACAGGGTGTCTCATACAGGAGTGCGTACCTGTCCTCTCCTCAGAAGACTGCTCCGGAGTATTCTTTACACGGAACCCCAACACAGGGAGGATCGGCAGTTCATACGAGGAGCAGATCGAATTCGGCGACGGTTTCTTCGGTAATGTTATTGCAGACGGCGCCATCACTCCGGGGAATACCGATGACTTCATCAGGCTCCATCCTGAACATTTTGAAAGCTTCAGAAAATTCAAGTACACAGATGAACGCATTCAGCGTTTCCCCACTGACATCGAGTTTGCAATCAGAGGGGGCGTCACATACATAGTTCAGTCGCGGGTGCTGAAGCAGTCCCCTGTGGCGAAGATCATCAACAGCTATGAATTCTACAAAGAGAATATCTATACAAAGTATAAACTGATAAAGCGTACTGCCTTTGGCCTGAATAAAAAGATCATAGGCACATACCTTGATCGTAAAGCGCTGAATGAAGCTCCAGTAATAGCGCAGGGGAAACCTGTAAACGGCGGTGCTGTTCGCGGCAGGCTTATTATTGACCAGAACAGCATAAGCCTCTTCGACGGAAAGCTTATCTTCCTGACAGAGAGCAATGTCCCCCCTAAGGTCATTATGGCTGAAAACAGGTTCTGCGGCTATATTTCAAAAGAAGGGGGTGTTACTTCCCACGCTGCCCTTGTGGCCATAGGGGAGGGGAAGCCCTGCGTAACCGATATTCACTGGGAGTACAGTAAAGATCAGGGACATGAGGATGAGATAATTCTCGGCTCTGCTATATTCCACGAAGGGGATTTCATAACACTGGATGCAAATACAGGGATGATTTACAAGGAGGATATCCCGGTATTAGAGGTTTCTATAGTTGACAGCGAGTACGGAGAAATTAAAGACGCGATTCTTGGTGTTATTGAAGAACTTGTGGCCCCGGTTGAGCAGAAATGATAATGCATAAAAAGGGTTTACAAATATTTTAAGATATATTAAAAGATTTCTCAGCAGCTATCGCTTCTTCGAAATGACTTTTCGGGTATGTCTCTGTCCCTTTTCCGGTCTGTGAAATATTTAGCGAAGTAAAAACTATTCAGGATAAATAATGGATTATATTTATATTTCTAAAATATTTGCTACAATACTCTTCGGCCTTATGCTCGGTTTTCTTTCGTCAATCCCGGTAGGGGCTGTTCAGCTCGAAGTAATTAAAAAAACCATTAACGGACACACCAAACCTGCCATAGTTACAGCACTGGGGTCTGCCACATCTGACCTGCTATACGGTTTGCTTACCCTCTTCGGGTTCGGGCATTTTCTCCTTCACAAAGATTTTCAGATAGTAATATATATTTTAGGCATAGTTGTCCTCTCCTACCTGATTTATAAGTCATACAGGGAGAGGGAGTATATGCTTCACGAGGAGAAGAGGGTCAGGTACAAAAAGAGGCTCTCCTTTCTCACAGGTTTTACCATTGCAGTGACCAATCCCGGCATGATTATATGGTGGTTCATAGGATTCAGGCTATTTGCTGACCTTAACCTCTTTGCTGAGATAACCTTCCCCATAAAGCTCTGCTTTGTAATATCAGGAGCCCTGGGGCTTGCTCTCTATCTGATTACCGAAGCTGCAATACTTCATAAGTATCAGAAGTCATTTTCAGAAAAATTCCTTTACAAAGCCAATACTTTCCTGATNNATAAGCTTATTATAATCGTCTGGAATATTAAGTGTCTTCCAAGTCTTTAAAAAAATATAACTCCCCGGGAGGGTTCCATGCTCTTCTTACAAATCATTTTTTCATTAGTCCTTCTTATATCACTGCTTATCTTTATTAAGATTCTTAAAATGAGAAGCGGCCGCGCAAAAGCTGAAGCTGAGCTCTCACAGATTAAAATAGAAAAGCTGAAAAACTTCGGGTCTGTTAAAAGCCTCTCTTTTTTACCACTGATAGATTATTATACAGATGATCCTGATTTAGCCACAGAGGACGGGGTCTCATACCTTGTAAAGGCTGATGACAAAACTATTCTTTTTGACGCAGGTTATAATAAAAACGGCGAAGACCCGTCACCCCTGCTGTGCAATATGAAAAAACTGGGTCATAAACCTGCTGACATGAATATGATTTTTCTGAGCCACAGGCATAGAGACCATGTCGGAGGTACAGCTGCTGAATCAAGGAATGAGTTTACTCTTTCAGCAGGGCCTGTTAAGATGAAAAAAATCCCGGTATATGCCCCCTCTGAAATCAAGCCTGCGCAGAACCACCCTGACCTTCCGGTTACTATTGTAAAAGAGCCCCTTATAATCGATAAGGGTATTGTAAGTATAGGCGCGTATCCCAGGTCTCTCTTCCTCATCGGCTATACAACTGAACATTCACTCGCTGTTAATGTTAAAGGTAAGGGGATTGTTCTTATCATAGGATGCGGACACCAGGGGATACATTCAATTATAGAGAGAGCAAAGCAGATTTTTGATGAACCTATATACGCAGTAATAGGCGGCCTCCACTTCCCGGTAAACGGCGGGCGGATGATGGTGGGGCCTTTTAATATGCAGAACCTTGTTGGAGTTGACCGCAACCCCTTCAGAGGGATAACAGAGAAGGATGTTAACTCCGCAATCGCTCTGCTGAAATCGCTTAACCCCGCAATAGTCGCACTCTCACCCCACGACAGTTCTGACTGGGCTCTTGATAAATTCAGAGAGGCATTCGGGGAGAGATACAGGGATATTAAGGTGGGCGTGGAGATAAAGATTTGAGGTTAGCTGAACCCTTTCTATCCTGAGCTTATCGTGCCCTTACCGCGCTACTGCGCATCCTCTACTTAACGCGCCCTCATCCCCCTGCCCCCGACGCACCACGGATGTGCTAGTGTCGCGATGGCATGGATGCCAAAGAGCGACCTTCTCCCGTTTTGACGAATTGAAGGGGAGAAGGGGGAGTAGCAGAGAACTTTTGCAGTAAAACCTGAAAGTTCTCTGCTGCTAAAACCTCCCCCTCTCCCCACTTCAGTTTTTCAAGATGGGAGAGGGGATAGGGGTGAGGGCATGAAGTATCGGCGTTGACTGAATTTGTATCGATGTTGATTGAAATTGCATTGAAATCAACTGGAATTGTATTGAAATCAATTGAAATTACATTGAATTCAACTGAATTTGCATTGAATTCAACCGGAATTGCATTGAAATCAATTGAAATTGCATTGAAATCAATTGAATTTGTATCGAAATCAACTGGAATTGCATTGAATTCAACTGAAATTGCATTGAAATCAACCGAATTTGTATTGAATTCAACCGGATTTACATCGATTTCAATACAATTTGTATCAAAACATCCGGCAGGGGGCAGCACCCCCTGCTTCATTTGTAACCTGGAAGGAAAAAAATGAAACAGCCCCTTGAAGGAATAAAAATACTGGATCTCTCCCGATACCTCCCCGGCCCCTTTGCCACTCAGTTTTTAGCAGACTTCGGAGCGGAAGTCATTAAGATAGAGCAACCCGGCGGCGAGCTTGGCCGTGCGCTGCCGCCGTTTGCCGGAGGTATGGGTACAAGGTTTGCCTCTGTGAACAGGAACAAGAAGAGCATTACCCTTGATCTCAAAAAGGATGAAACACGAAAGATCTTCATGAAACTTGCGGAGGGAGCAGACGTTGTAGTTGACCAGTTCAGGCCCGGTGTTATGGATAAGTTGGGCCTCGGTTACGAATCCCTGAAGAAGGTCAATAAAGGGATCATCTACTGTTCAATCACGGGCTACGGCCTCAGCGGCCCGTGGATGAAGGCAGCCGGTCACGACGTGAACTATCTCAATATATCCGGAGTCTCCGGACTCACTGCGGGACGTGACTGCGCGCCTGTAATGTCGTCAGTGCAGATTGCTGATGTTGCAGGGGGGAGCCTCTACGCTGTCATTGGGATTCTCCTTGCGCTCTTCGCACGCACACGCACAGGTGAGGGACAGCTTTGTGATATAGCGATGATGGATGGAGCTCTCAGCCTCCTGTCTTACACAATAGGGGAGTGGGCCGGAAACGGCAGATGCCCTGCTCCGGGAAGGGAGTTCCTCACCGGTGGATTCGCGATGTATAATGTTTACAGGTGCAGTGACAACAGGTATGTGAGCCTTGGCGCCATTGAACAGAAGTTCTGGCAGGGTTTCTGCGAGGGTATAGGGAGAGTTGAGTTCGTCCCGCTGCAGTATAATATAGAAAAGCAGGAGGATCTTATCGCGGAGATAAGCGCTATCATACTGACTAAAACACGCGATGAGTGGACAGAGCACTTCCGTAACAGGGACATCTGTTTTACGCCCGTTCTTGATCTTGATGAAGTTTCTGAACATGAGCAGGTGCGCGCCAGGGAGATGATGCTGAAGGTTGTGAACTTCATGGGGAGCGGAGCAGAGATCCATGTGACAGGGAATCCTGTTAAGCTCTCCGGGACACCATGTGACATCGGGCTTAAGTTTCCTCAGACCGGAGAGGACACAGAGAATGTTCTGCGCGAAGCGGGTTATACTGTTGAGGAGATAAAGCGGTTTAAAGAGAGCGGAGTTGTATGATAAGCAGGTTATTCATTTGAAGTTGAAGAACCTGTTATTTCAATGTCATTTCGACGACCACCCGGAGAGGAGAAATCTCAAGAGTCTGAATAATAAATAAAGTCAGCATTGAAAAAGAGATTTCTCACCCGAAGAATTGGAGTGGGTTCGAAATGACAAGCTGATAGAAAGTATGCAGTGTTAACCGGTATTGTTTCTATCCTTGACAGATTGCCGCACTCCCTCCGGTCGTTCTCAATGACAGATCAAACCTCAGAAGCTCATCCCTACTGTAAAGCTGTATTCAGTTGTGTCAGTCGAAAGGTTTCTTGCCGCGTTAAATCCCATTGCAGGGAGAGCCAGTCTTTTCAGGTAAACCATCATCCCTGCGCCGGGGCCGTAGTATGCCTCGCCACCTGTGCTGTCATTTTCATACCAGCCATGTTCCCAGAAAGCGAGGAGTGTTACTGCTCCCCAGCGGTATCTCATGAAAGGATACTCGTATGTGACTGTGGAATTAATGTAACTGTCTGCTGTGATAACATCAGCAGGGAGTGTCCTGCCGCCGGGTCGCCCTCCGACAGTTTCTTCAAAGATCTCCGGCCTGCTGCCTTTCCCTCCGTTAGACGCGATTGAGAACCGGTTGTAACCGATAAGTCTGAAAGAGTAATCGAACTTATATCCCGCAGTGGTGTACTCAGAATATTCATCCGCTGCCGCAATATGTCTGAAACAGTTAAGTTCGATCTTCGGGCCGTAGAAGAGATACTCATAGTGCACAAGGTGTTCATACCTTGCGATTCCCCCTGCAAGCCAGGCTTTCTCGTTATCGGGAGCATCAAGTGACTCATCATAGCCCCTGTCAACTTCACCCTGCTCAAAACCACCTGAGGCAAATAGCCTGATCTTTTCAGTGAAACCGTATCCCAGATCGAGCCTCGCTGTGCGTTTTTGCGCTTTGTATTCCCTGTATAAAACATAGTCCATATCGGCATTCTGGTACACCTCGTTTTTGAAAGAGAGGAAGAGACTCCCCCTGAAGCGTGAACCGGCGATTGATGGATCTATATATCCGATCATTGCATTGCCGCTCTCTGAAGAGGCTGTCCCTCCGGCAAAGAGAAATTTTCCGTAACCGAGAAAGTTGGACTCCATTAGATAGAATCCGTAAGATGTGCCGTGCCTGTTGCTCGAAAAAATCGGCAGAGGTATAAGCGTCCACTTCTCCTCCACTATGATTTCAATTATTGCACCGCTTTCACCTCTGATATAGTTAATCTCAATTTCGGTGAAGATGTTTTTTTTCTTCATCCTGTTTATAAATAGATGAGGATCAAATGCGGAGAGGGGAGCGCCGGGCTCGATTCCTGTTTCTCTCAGCAGGATGTCGCGGCTTGTTTTCCGTAATCCTTTAATTATTATCTCCGTTACAGGGAGGTCTTTGTTGAATTCGATGAAGGCATCACGTTTATCAATGAGAAACTCCCTGTCGTACTTCATGTTTGTAATAGTCTCTTCGCTCAGGGCGCTCCCTGCACCGTTTCCATTGGCAGCGGTTAGCGGCGTGAATGAAATAATGAAAAGAATAATGATGCAGGAGATGTACCTCATTTACTCATAATCCTGTTTAAACATATGCGTATCTCTTCCGCTGATGAACCGTATATCTCCACACGAACTCTGTCAGCTTTGAATGCGATATATTCAGTAATGAATCTCCCTGCGGATGGTTCTTTCATTTCTAAGAATGGTATAAAAAGCGGTTTATGCCTGAAGCTGAAGAGTTTCAGCACGCTTATGGTGACCCCCTCTTCATGAACCCGAACAGCGGTGCAGAGAGAATAGTTTATCACTCTGAACCTGGCGCTCTGGAACCTGAACTCTTTACCCGATGTGAGGAGATGTTCCGGTGCCGGGAATTTTTTTGAAAGCCTGTTCCAGCCGCCAACAAGTGAAAGAATTGCAAGTACAGCGCACCAGAGACCTGCGAAGAAGAATAAAAAGCCGATAATAATAAGCAGAATATAGTACATTGCAAACCCCCTGTTATTCGATAAAGCCTGTAAGTTTATAACTCCCCGTGGAGTATTCAGTCCTGATATTAAAGAATTCATTGCGCGGTAGTTTTTCTGTAATCACCACAGGGATATAATGCTCATTGAAACCAGAGGTGACTCCGCTTCTGAACTTTTCGCTTAATAAAACTCCGCTCCTGCCGTGAAACCTTTTGTAGAAGTTGTCCTTCTGCTCCATGTAAAGATTGATTATCTCCTTACTTCTCTCTGTCTTGATAATTTCCGGAACCGCGTTATTCATGAGAGCCGCTTTGGTGCCGGGCCGCGGCGAGTAACGGAATGTGTGGATATGAGAGAAACCTGCCCCCCTCACAAGACTCACCGTGTCGCTGAACTCCTCATCTGTTTCGCCGGGGAATCCCACGATTACATCAGTGGTGAAGTTGAAGTCCGGATCAATGGCTTTCAGTTTATTAACAGCAGCGATATACTCAGCGCGTGTATAGGGACGGTTCATCCTGCGGAGCACGGAGTCGCTTCCGCTCTGCAGGGACAGGTGCAGATGTTTAACCATTCGCCTGTCAGCAAAGAGTTTAATCAGTTTATCTGATGCGCTGTCCGGGTCAAGTGAAGTCAGGTGAAGCCTGAAGTCCCCTGCAAGTTCAAGAATCCCCGAAACAAGAGCCCCCAGGTCACGCCCGCAATTATCATACTTGCCGATGTTCACACCTGTAAGCACAATCTC
Source organism: Spirochaetia bacterium UBA5550 (assembly GCA_002425885.1). Classification (GTDB taxonomy): domain Bacteria; phylum Spirochaetota; class UBA4802; order UBA4802; family UBA5550; genus UBA5550. Next base: position 18,440 of record DINC01000134.1, read on the forward strand.
CCTGTAGCCGTTGTCAAGCAGCAGTTTAAACTCTGTAATTATATCGTTATACGGCCTGCTTTGCGGCTCGCCCCGCATGAAAGGGATAATACAATATGAGCAGAAGTTGTTGCAGCCGTCCTGTATTTTAAGGTTTACCCTGTTGGTGGAACATTTAATCGGCGCTGTGTATCCGAAGCGTGAGGGCTTCATCTTTTCATAGCCTGAGGCAATGCCTTCAATTATTTCAGGGATGAGATACTTATGGTCATTGGATACGTATGTGATGCTGCAGTCAGTGGTAATCCCCTCAGTGGCGCAGCCTGTTACGATAATCCTCTTCCTGTCGCTTCCGCCGGTTTTCTCAAGGGCCCTGTATATAAGCTGCCGCGCTTTCCGTTCGCTCCTCCCTGTTACAGCGCAGGAGTTTATTATATAGATATCAGCATCGCCGGATGTAACAATATCATGCCCCATATTCTGCAGGGCTGTTGACACAGATTCAATTTCGGACTGATTTAAACGGCAGCCTAAGGATTCAATTTTAATCTTCATAAATCATATTTTTTCGAACCTGTATACTCTGTCAACTTATCTTTCCTTGTATGCATCCCATTGGTGACGCTCTTTCCTGTGGTTAATCAGATAGCCCTTAATAAATCTCCCTCCATCAGAGTATCTCCCTGAAAACTTCTGGCTGAAGCGGCTGCCTGCCCCAAGTCTCCTTACCTCCGCATCAGTTGACGCAGACCTCGTGAATGAAATACGGTCGCCGCTTATCCGTATATATTTAAGATACTCTACTTTACCATTGGCCCAGTCCGGAAATTGAACTGTCCCTGAAATTTTATCTTTGTTTTTATAGAGTCTGAGCTTCCCGATATACCCCTGAAGCTGAATTTTATATCTTCCCAGATGTTTAATGTCAACAGGGCCGTCACCGGTAATTTCGGAATCATCGTCCTCCTGAATAATCTCAATAAGCCTTAGCTCATTAAGAGACATGACTGATAAGGAGTAGGAGCTCTGTTCCCTTTCCGGAAGTTTCGACTTATCTTTCTCTTCAACAGTGCCCTTCATGCATATAACTTTGCTGCCGATGATAAAAATCTTTTTTCCTCTGACCGCACGGTCATCCTTGTAGGTGATTATGTAGTCATTACTGTTCACTGAGGTCATTATTACAGGTACTAAAACAAACAGTAGAATCACTGCCGCAGTTATAATAATTATCAGCG
>DINC01000066.1:0-728 GCA_002425885.1 Spirochaetia bacterium UBA5550
CCTGTATAAAGGGAAGAATTTTTCGTTAGCTCAAAACATATATATAAAAAACAGACAAAAGCCGGAAACAGTCAAACTCAAGCCAGCCGTACAACTATAGAAATCTTAATTAATGGGGGGACTTATGGGCCTGAATAAACTTGTGGATTCAAGAGATCAGCGTTTTGTACTTTTCGAACTGCTGGGACTGGATCAGCTGTCTCAAACAAAAAAGTATGCTGATTTTGACAGGGATACGTATGAAGCTACTCTTGAGCTGGCAGAGCAGATAGCTGTAACTCAAGTATATCCTTTTAACAGTGAAGCAGATAAGACCGGTGTAAAATACGATCCGAAAACAAAGAACGTGGCGGTTCCTGAACCGTATAAACCGGCAATAGCCGCATTTAACGAAGCGGGTTTCCCCGGGCTTTCTTTAGATCCGGAGATCGGCGGCATGGGTATGCCTGTAACAATGACAATAGCATGCAATGAACTTTTCAATGCGGGATCAATAGCCTGGAATATGTTTCCGATTCTCAGCGGCGGCGCTCTCGGCCTGATTAAGAATTATTATTTCGGAGCGGACAGGGACATCATCATTGAAAAAATGATAACCGGGCAGTGGAGCGGCACAATGTGTCTGACAGAGCCTGACGCGGGATCGGATGTAGGAGCCCTGAAAACAAAAGCATTCAAGCAGGCGGACGGATCATATAAAATTGTCGGTCAGAAGATATTTATCTCTG
>DINC01000066.1:768-10585 GCA_002425885.1 Spirochaetia bacterium UBA5550
CTGTTCTTGCAAGGATCGAAGGTGACCCTGCAGGTACAAAGGGTATATCAATATTCATGGTGCCTAAATATCATATCAAGCCTGACGGATCTCTCGGCAAGAAAAATGATGTTGTGTGTACCGGTGTTGAGCATAAGATGGGTATTCACGGCTCTCCAACATGTTCATTGAGCTTTGGTGACAACAATGAGTGTCTTGGATGGCTCATGGGTAAAGAGCGGGAAGGCATGAAAATCATGTTTCAGATGATGAATGAGGCGAGGCTTCAGTGCTCCAACCAGGCCCTTGCTCTTTCAAGTTCAGCATACCTCCATTCTGTAAGTTACGCGAAAAACAGGAAGCAGATGCCCCATGTTATGAAGCTTCAGGACCCGGGCGCTCCATCTGTAGCCATTATTGAACACCCCGATGTTAAAAGAATGCTGCTGCTCCAGAAAGCTAATGTTGAAGCCATGAGAATGGCGACTTATTTAACTGGCTACAATCTTGATGTTGCGCATTCCAGTGAAGGGGAGAAAGCTAAAGAAGCTGAAGCGCTTGTTGAATTTATGATTCCTATCTGTAAAGCCGGAAACTCCGACCTTGCATGGGAGATGACATCAGAGGCTATACAGGTTTACGGCGGTTACGGTTTCTGTTGTGACTATCCTGTTGAGCAGCTTGCAAGGGATGCGAAGATACTCTCACTTTATGAAGGTACAAACGGGATTCAGTCAATTGACCTCATCACCAGGAAACTCCTGATGAACAGGGACCAGTATAATTATAATGTATTCAAGAAGAGAATCCAGAAGACCATTGAAGAAGCAAAGGGAGTTGTGGATTATAAATACATATCTCCGCTTGTTCGCGGTATAGACAAGATGGATGAGCTTATTGATGTGCTGATGAAAAACCTTGCTTCCGGCAGGCTGATGCAGATATTCATAAGTGCGACCCCTGTACGTCAGGCAATGACAATGCTTGCACACGCATGGCTGCACCTCTGGAGCATGGTACTCTGCTCTAAGAAAATGAAAGAGCTTGTGGGCCCCCTTAAAGGTGAGGAGAGAGACAAGTTTATTCATGAGAATAATGAGGCTGCTTTCTATTCAGGAAAAGTTCTGGCTTCTCAATACTATGTGGGGGCTTATTTCCAGAACTATTTCGGAAAGATTGAATCTATACTTGCTGAAGAGACTGCGATAATAAAATCTACAGACGCTATATTTACAGGGGCGCCTGAAGAGTAAAAATCAGACTGAATTTAAGATAAAAAAAGGCTCTCCATCCGGAGGGCCTTTTTTTATATCAGTGAATTTCTTGCAAATGATGTTATTATTTCATCTCTTAATGCGGAGAGTTCAGGCCTGTCTTTATCTCTCATCTCAATGCGTATTGCGATTACTTCGATGAGTCTCATGATATCAAATTCAGATATAGGGATAATATATAATCCATCCTGTTCCGCAGCTGAAGAGAGAATATCCATGAGGTCTGCTTTATCTGCTGCAAGTTTTTTCATCCGGCTGTACCCTTCGGGCGATAAACGGAGAGTTGTGGCTTCCTGTTTTTTTTCGCGGAGCTTCTGTCTGACGGAATTTATGTAAGCAGGGCTTTTGCGCCAGTTCTTAATAACTCCTTCGGTTCCGCATACATTGCATGACCAGCGGAGTTCATTGGGTATATCCATAAGCTGTACAGTTATCTCGCCGGAGCATGGCACACCTGTAAAATCGCTGCATTTCATTCCGGAACCGTGGATAATCCCTTTTGCAGAATCAGAAGCCATGTTGATTAGAATTTCGCTTCTCTTAAAAAGTATCTCATCAGCAATTGACAGATCTCTTTTAGGAGTCCCGAAACGTGTAAAGCTCTCAATGTTTATAGTGCTTCCCATATATTTATGGGGACAAATTCATGACTTTTTTGTCACTAAAAATATTACAAAAAAATAAAAAAAAGCTGACCGATCGGCCAGTGTTAAAACGAAAGAAGTTATATGTCATCGGTTGAAGCGGTTTTCTGTTTAATTATAAAGGCTGTTATGCGGATGTATTTTTTTTTATAACCGGATTTAACTGAGTTCAGGAGATAATCGTATTTTTAATTTTGTATCCACTGCATTGCATATCTGTTCAGTTCCGCATTATTCTGAAGGTTCAGTTTTTCCTTTATGCGTTCCCTGTAGGTTGAAATAGTATTTGTGCTTACAGAGAGAACCTCCGCAATATTTCGATTGGTCATACCTTTTCCTATAAGGTTAAAAACTTCAAATTCCCTTTCACTGAGCTTTTCAACAGGGGAGGAGTTGAAATTCTGGCCGCCGGTAATTGATCTTTCAAGGAAATGATCGATCATTGTATCGCAGATATAAATTTTCCCCTGAAGTACTCTTCGGATTGCCTCGATAACTTTACCTGTAGCTTCACGCTTGGTCATGTATCCCCGTGCGCCTGCCTTGAGAACACGGTCAGCAAAGATCAGCTCTTCATGCATTGATAGAATAAGTACAGGGAGAGAGGGGAAGGTTTTTTTGATCTCCTTGGTCAGCTCAATACCGCAGCTGTCCTTAAGCGTAATGTCAACTATCACAAGATCGGGATTGTTTTCTTTTAGGTACTTAAGGCACTCGTTGGAATTCTCGCATCCCCCGGCGACGAACATGTCGTCCTCCTTATTTATAAGCTGGGAGATGCCGTCCCTGAAGATAGGGTGGTCCTCAACTATAAATATTTTATTCTTCCTGTTGCTTTTGAGCATACCTTCCGCCATAAAAGATCCTCCCTTCGTCTTTTAAAATGTCTATTGGAATTTTCACTGTTATTATGGTTCCCGTAGGCCTGTTTTTCAGTACCTGGAAATTTCCGTCAATAATCTCTGTCCTGTACTTCATGATCTTAAGCCCCATGCCGCCGGTCTTCTCTTCATCTTCATCCGCAACTTTCTGTTTCTTTATCCCTGTCCCGTTATCTTCAACTGAGAGTACAAGGTGATCTCCGGATTTTCCCAGTGTAACAAGTACAGTAGTCCCTCCGGAATACTTTGCAGCATTAAATACCGCCTCCTGTGCAATATAATACAGGTTTGTAGCCAGGTTGGGGTCCTCGATAATAATTGATTCATCGCAGCTGAATTTACCGTCTATGCCGTAGATGGTTCTTATTAGTTTCAGCAGGTTTATTATAGGTGTCTGTATACCGGTAGATTCCAGGTCAATGGGGCAGAGGCCCCGGGCAAGCCTGTGAGTTTTTGTTATAGCTTTGTTTATCAGGGCGGCAATCTTTTCCGCTTCATCTGCTTCGGGGAGGTTCAGCTTTTTCAGGCTTGTTGAAAGAACCTGTGTAAGTGCCTCAATGCCGATTAAGTGAGGATTCAGATCGTCATGGAGGTCGCGGCTCACCTGCTGCCTGATTCTCTCGGAAATAAGTATTATCTCTTTTTCCAGCCGTTTGCGCTCTGTTATGTTACGGGCGATAACAAGCATGCCGGGGCGATCATTATCCAGCTTAATGGGGCTTGATATGGTCTCGAGAAGAAGCATCTCCCCCGCGCTGTTTAAAACCTCGACACGGTTTTTAAAGCTTTTATTCTCTTTTGTGGCCTCTTCAATGGCCTGCCACGGCGGCCTGAGTTCGCTTGTGCGGTAGAGTATATCCTTTATGTTTATCTTTTTTACCACGTGCTTACCAAGACCGAAATTATCATATCCTGATGAGTTCATGTAATTGATAATGCCGTTTTCATCATATATGATTATTATATCCTTGGCATTTTCTGCCACAAGCCTGTATCTCTCTTCGCTTGATTTCAGGGCGTCCTGGGCATTTTTCGTTTCGGTAATATCATTGAAAAAAAGGAGTACAGCGGGTTTCTCGCTCCAGATTGTAAGCACTGAGTTTATCTGGAACCATCTCTCCTGCCTTATTGTATCGATTATCTTCACGGGGAATATTGTATATTTTTCATTCCCCTCCAGCCTGTGGTGGTATTCGTTCCGTACAGCTTCCTTGAAGTCGGCATGTACGAGCTTGTAGAATTTTTTATTCAGTATCTGTTCTTCAGTGTAACCAGTGATTTCGCAGAGCTTGGGGTTCACATAGCGGACAAGCTCATCCTGGATGATGGCAATTGCCTCTTTCGTATTTTCAACAAGGAGCCTGTAGTTCTGCTGCGTGGCAACAAGCATCTCTTCAGCTTTATGTATTTCGGTGAGATCTATGATTGAAGCAACACTTCTCTTTGTGCCGGGGATAAGTGTTATTGTCATGAAAGCATTATGGTAGCGGCCGAATTTATCTATGAGACGGAATTCAAAGTTCATCGGGAGGTCTGCCATTTTGCGGCGAAGTTCGTGATTCTTCTCAAGCTTGATTCTGTCTTCGGGAGCTATAAATTCAGTCCACTGTTTTTTCCCTTCGATTTCATGGCGGGAATATCCTGAAATTTTTTCAACCTCACCGTTTATCAGAGATATGGTTTTATCCTCATCAATAAAGAGCATTGCAGTTCCTGTTGATTCAAACAGGGCCATATATTCAATTTCAGATTTTTTAAGCTGTTCCTCTGCAATTTTTCTTTTTGTTATATCCTTGATGAAAGCCTGAATGCCGTCTCTGCCGTTGAAGTTGAAGTAGGTGGAGGATATCTCAATATCGATAATACTGCCGTCAAGGGCGATGAGCTTATCTTCGTTTGATATATAGTTCTTCCGGTTTTCTATTACAAGATCAATTACCTTCTTAAGTGCTTTTCTGCTCTCCGGGAGTACAAGAGTGAACACATCTTTTCCGATAATATCTTCAGGCTTTTCCGCTCTGAGCATCTGAAGAGCTGTGTTGTTGGCGAAGATTATTTTTTCATCAACATAAACGAATATAGCCTCAGGAGAAGAGTGTACCATATCCATATAATTTTTCCCTGAAAGCTTCAGGGGGGAGTTTTTACGTTTGTCTGGTTTTATTTTATTCATATTTAAAGTTTAAGCCGGAAATTCAAAAGATTATCATCCGGAATTACTGTATGNNGTTTTTACAGTTTTTTTTAATTGCCACTAATATCAGTCTGGGTTTATAATTGTTCTGTTTTTTTGTTGCAGGAGGTATTGCAAACAGCATTTAAGTTGCCAAAAATGGCATAATAAATTAGATTTTATTCAATAAAAAATCCCGGGGGGCCAAATGGATGTAAAGAGTATTTATCCTGAATTATCAGAAATACCTCAGGAGTATAAAGCTGATTTTATTAACCAGACTGAATTCCTGATTAATGGGGAGATCAGGCACTGGTCTGGAAATTTTCAGAAAGTATTGTCCCCTATATACCTTGAAACAGCGGGAACCACAAAGCAGATTGAACTTGGTGAATATCCCAAACTGACAGCGGAAGTTGCGCTTGAGGCTGTTGCTGCGGCTGAACGTGCTTTTGATAACGGGCGGGGAATCTGGCCCACAATGAGCGTTAGGCAGAGGATTAAACATGTGGAGGAGTTTACTCTCCGTATGCAGGAAAAGAAGGATGATGTTGTAAAGCTCCTTATGTGGGAGATTGGGAAATCCTATAAAGATTCTGTGAAAGAGTTCGACAGAACAGTTCAGTATATTAAAGATACAATTGAAGCAGTGAAGGATCTTGACAGGAAGAGTTCGAGGTTTGAGATGGAGGAGGGTGTAATCGGTCAGATCAGACGTTCCCCTCTTGGTGTCGTACTCTGCATGGGGCCCTTCAACTATCCGCTTAACGAGACCTATGCGACACTTATACCGGCGCTAATTACAGGGAATGCGGTAATATTTAAGCCTCCGAAACTTGGAGTGCTTCTTCACAGACCTCTGCTTGAAGCTTTTCAAAAATCCTTCCCCTCAGGTGTAGTTAATACAATTTATGGAGACGGGGAGGATGTGGTGCAGCCCATAATGAAGAGCGGTAAAGTGAATGTACTGGCCTTTATCGGATCAAGCCGGGTCGCGGATATCATCAAACAGGCGCATCCATATCCGCACAGGCTCAGGAGCGTGCTTGGCCTTGAAGCAAAGAACTGCGCCATAGTTCTTCAGGATGCCCCTCTTGATATAGCAATCAACGAAATATTAACGGGAACACTGTCATTTAACGGGCAGAGATGTACTGCTCTGAAGATGCTTTTTGTTCATGATTCAATATTTCCGGAATTCATGAATCAGTTCGGTCAGGCTCTTAAAAAATTGAAGCTTGGTATGCCCTGGGAGGAGGGTGTTGATATTACACCGCTCCCTGAAGAGGGTAAGGCGGAGTACCTTGACTCCCTTGTTCAGGAAGCTGTTTCAAAGGGTGCCAGGGTAATGAATGAACATGGGGGTAAGTTTCACGGCAATCTTTTCTACCCTGCGGTGGTATACCCTGTGAACGGCAGCATGAAGCTTTACCATGTGGAGCAGTTCGGGCCGGTGATACCTGTTGCGACATTCAGGGATATAAGCGAGCCCCTTAATTATGTGATGGAATCAAATTACGGTCAGCAGGTGAGTATCTTCGGGCGTGACTCCGGCAGAATTGCAAAGCTCGTTGACCCCCTTGTTAACCAGGTTGCGCGCGTGAATATAAACTGCCAGTGTCAGAGGGGGCCTGACAAATTTCCATTTACAGGGAGAAAGGATTCTGCGGAGGGGACCTTGTCAGTATCTGATGCACTGAGGGTTTTTACAATCAGATCTCTTGTCGCAGCAAAGGAGAACAGCATCAATAAAGATATAATAACAGAGATTGTCAGGGAGAATAAGTCTAATTTTCTATCAACAGATTTTATATTTTAATTCAGATTTCGATAAAATTGCTTGCTTATTTATACTGATTTTTAAAATAATCCTGTTGCAGGGTATGATTTTTTTGCGGTTTCCGGACTGATTCAAAACTTGATTACCTGTTATTATAATAACAGATGGAAAGTAATTTTCATCCGGGGAGCTGCAAATGAACGTAAAGACACAGGAGCTTTTTAATTTTTATTCACATCTGGCAGGTATGATTGCTGCTGCCGTAGGGACAGTTTATCTTGCGAAGGTTGCAAGTTTCTCGGCATCAGGTCTTGTGACAGCCCTGATTTATGGAGTTTCTGTCGTTTTCCTTTTCAGCGCAAGTTCTCTGTATCATGCTTTTAAAAAAGAGGAGAACGAGATTTCTTTTTGGAGAAAGATGGACCGCCTTGCAATTTTTTTTATGATTGCCGGAACTTTTACACCTATGTGTTATTTCTGCCTTGACGGGCCGTATAAATGGTCTATGCTCTCTCTTCAGTGGGGCCTTGTGGGTTTTGGAGTTTTTTCACAGCTTTTTTTCCCCCGTGCTCCGCGGAAGCTGTATGCTGCAATTTATCTTGCAATGGGGTGGTCAGCGCTTTTTACTATAGATCAGGTCCTTGCAAAATTATCTGTAGCCCAGGGAGTGCTTCTGTTTTCAGGGGGCGCTGCTTTTACTATCGGCGGGATTATCTACGCAATCAAAAAGCCGCGGATTGTACCGGGAATTTTCAGTTTTCATGAACTCTTTCATGTTATGGTTTTAATAGGAGGGGTACTCCATTACGCCATGATATACAGAGTTTATTTTGAGTCCGGAGCATAAAAATGAATAAAGTATTTCAGAATACAAATCTTTCTCCTGATACAGTAAAACTTCTGGATTCTGAATTTTCCCTGTTTGAAGAAGAATACAAAAAGAATTTCAGCTCAGATGAGAGCAAGCCTGAGTCTATAGGCTCACCTTTTTTTCTTCATTCGCCTCTATCTGATACAGGGGTTCTCCTTATTCACGGGCTCATGGCTGCGCCGGAGGAGGTAAGGGAGTGGGGGGAGTTCCTGCATAAAAAAGGGCTCACAGTTTTTGCTCCAAGGCTTTCAGGACATGGTACATCACCTTCGGATCTTTCGGCACGTACATTCAGGGACTGGATTCAGTCAGTTGACCGGGGGCACACAATCCTTAAAACATGCTGTAAAAAAATTGTGGTTGCAGGTTTTTCAACAGGTGCGGGACTCGCATTGCAGTCAGTTATACGTAAGCCCGATGATTTTGAGGCTGTAATTTCTGTAAGCGCTCCGTTTAAGTTTAAAAGCTTATCATCCAGATTTGCGGAAATAGTAAATGGAATAAATAATTTTTGCCACTCATTCGGTCTGGGTAAGCATGCAAAAGATTTTGTGGTTAATCATGCGGACAACCCTCACATAAACTATCTCAGGTGTCCGATCAGTTCTTTTGTTCAGGTAAAAAGGCTGATGAAAAAAGTCAGGTGTTCACTCCCTGAAATTAAAATTCCGGCACTTGTAATCCAGGGAAAAGGGGATCCTAAAGTCGCACCGGAAAGCGGTTATGCTATATTCAGGCTGTTGGGCTCTGATAAAAAATATTTTTCATGGGTTGATTATCATCTTCACGGAATTGTACGGGGCAACATCGGCCTTGAAGTTTTTAAAGAGGTGGAATCATTTATCGCTGCATGCAGGCTGGTAAGCTGTAAACCGGACAGATCTTCCTGAGACCCGGTTAATATAAAAGTCATAATTATCATTATATTGCATGCTTGAGAAAAAGAATATGATCTGCACAGGTATTTCTTTTTTTTATAGAAACAAAACCGCTGCACTGCACAGGCACAGCGGTTTTAATGTCATGTTTTTAGAGAGACTTTGAAGTTCAGATTTTATTGATTAAAATTCTATTTCAACCTTAGCTGTTATGCTGCTTGCTTTATCATTTTCTGAAGCGTCTTTTTCGTACTCATCCTGCGCGTACTGAAGTGCGAGTGTTGTGTTTTCCAGTATCCCTACGCTGAGTAAACCCATATACCTTTTTTCAGGGAGAGAGTCGCCGGCATTTTTAACACCCTGGTATGCTGCGCCCAGAGTTGTTTCTTTACCTGCAACATTGAAAGTGTATCCGGCTTCGATGTTCCATGCTTTCATGGCGTCATACTTTTCGGTGTCAAGAGTTGCTGTGGTATTATCATACTTTTCAAATTCAGGATCATCAAGCATAACTACATACTCACCAAAAAGTGAAAAACCTGCAGCTTTAAGAACAAGATATGCGGCAGCACCGGGAACATAATCTTTTAAAGCAAGATAGTCTTCATCTTCATTAACAAAGCCATCTCTCTGTTCTGCAATACTGTCTGCAAGTCCACCAGCTTCGTAAAGGTTGTTAATGTAGCTTCCACCGATCTCTATGCTGAATGCATCGCTTTCATAAACGTACCCTAATGATCCGCCGAAGTTGTCTGTTTTATCATCTTCACCGTAAATGTCTTCTACGCCATTAAACGCATATCCTGACAGATAAAAACCTGAGAAGTTTACACCAAGTTCAGCTGCTGATCCCCTGGTTTCACCGATCTCCAGTGTAAGAGGATCTGAAATCATGTTTGTTTCAAACTTGCCGAATGGGACATACATTTTACCTGCTCTGAAGAATAACGGCATAGTTTCGTTTCCGCCGAGTTTAAGATATGCTTCGTCAATTTCAAGACTGTAGGAGTCGTCGTCATTGTCCTCCCATGTGAGGCCCACAAAACCTTTAACGTTTTTATCGATGTTTACATCGACACCGAGATCAGCAGATGCCGATAATCCGTCAGATTCTACGTCTTTGCCGGCTTTCGGCTCGGATTTATTATATGAGCCTTCAAGGCCGATTGTGCCGCTGAATCTGATCTTCTGCTCCGGTGATTCTTCAGCAGCAGAAACTGTTAACTGCGATGCAGTAATTGTTAATGCAGCAGCAGCCAATACGAAAAACTTTTGTGAAAATTTCATTGTTTCCTCCTGATATTAGTTAATAATAACAAAGTTAGTTTTAGCTAATA
>DINC01000066.1:10636-41188 GCA_002425885.1 Spirochaetia bacterium UBA5550
AATCAAGATTATACTGCATGCGTTTTAAAATTTTATGTTTCATGATATTGTATTGATTGATTTTGCTGATCACTATGGATTATTATCATTTACAGATGAGCTGAGTGCATGAATAGAATTATTTTAGAACCGTCTCCTTGCATAAGGATGAAACAGTATAACGGAGAAAGGTCTCACACCGGCAGGTATTGTTTAAGTGAAACACCGATGGAGACCTTTTTAAATTGAAAATTCATTGCTAAAAGGAGCAGTCAGATTAAATATGAAATTCTGCCCCAGTTGTTTTAACGAATCACGTAATACACAACTTCAAATTCCTTCGGCAGTCCGCCACCTTCGACCGGAAAATTCTGCCCCTTGCCGACAACAATGGCATTACAGAGCCACTTGTACTTTTCATCGCCGGTTTCAAAACACACATGTGAATCCTTTATTTCAGGCCCGGCCATAAACCCGTCGATAGACACAGCAATTTTTGCCCCATCATCTGTATAAATTACTCCACGGACATCAATCTGTCCGACCCCGTCCGGACCCATCAGAAAATAGTCGATCCCCTGCATCTTCCCATTAATCGACTCTCCGCTTAACTCCCCTTCAAAACCGACATCAAAACGGACTCCGGAAGCTGTCATTCCATAATCCACCAGGCTGGTAACCTTTGCTTTCATGTGCATTATTTTTTCAATTTGATCAACGGATAAATTATTATTAAGCATCTTTTTACTCCTCCAGCAGTAGCTGTTAAATTTTTGCATTCAATTAAAGTAATACTTTAGAAATAGAGGACAAAGGCCATTTTGTCCTGCTATACATTACCTGTCATATGCAGTATCGCATGACGGGCAAAGGTCATTGTTTTACCAACGGCTACACCAACGCACAGTTCCGGGTATAAGTTGTCTCCGAAAAATCCCCCTGCGACATCTCCTGCTGCGTATAGACCTTCAATGGCATTACCGTCTTTATCTACAACCTGAATGTTTGTGTTGATACGAAGCCCGTCCATTGTGGTAAGGAACCACCCCGCATTAGTAATACCATAGTAAGGGGGCTTTGTCAGTGGAAGCAGGGTGTCCGGGTCTTTGCCGAATTCTCTGTCCACGCCGAGCTTTGCCATCCCGTTATATCGCTCAACCGTAGCTTTAAGTTCTTCAGGGGGGAGCTTGAGTTTCTTTGCCAGGCCTTCTATTGTTCCCGATTTTTTTAACATCCCCTTCATCCGCATAAGTGTCATTAAGATATAATTAGGCAGGAACCCCATCCCCTCCAGAGTTTTGGGTCTGCTGCTGCTCTTAATCATTCTTGAGCAGCCGATTGTATCAAAAGATTTTATATGTTTCCAGTAGTTCGAATCCCAGATGATACAGGAGACGCCATTCTTTTGATCCTGTAGAGGATAAAGAACAATATCATAGGGGACGGATTCACTGGTAAAGCGTTTCCCGTTCATATTGACCTTCATGAAGGGCTGACTCGCCATGAAAAATGAATCGAAAGTGGCACCGGCTTTAAGAGGAACACCTGCTTTACCCCCCGGTTTTACAGGGCCCCGATCAAAAACCATTGCAGAGGGGAATTCATCTTTCTCCGCTCCGGCCCAGACTCCGGCCTTTATGCCGTCACCCCGGTTGCACTTCTGTTCGTACCTCACTGTTGATACAGATACAGCTTCAGGGTTGCGTTTTGAGATAAGTTCTTCATTTGCCGCATAACCGCCTGTGGCAATCAGAACGCCTTTACTGGCATTGATCCTGATATACTTTCCATTCGATCTCCTGGCAATAACCCCCACAACCCGGTTCCCTTCTTTTATGACTTTAACCAGGCCTGTGTTAAACATCAGTTTAACGCCGTAGCTTTTAACCTTCTTGATGAAAAATTTTTCCAGAACATATACACCGCCATGTGATACTGCAAAAATCCCCCCTTTGCGAAAGGGTACAAGGAGTTTAGTGTGGATGGGGAATGCCTTGAATGGTCCATGATGGCCATGCCCGATGTCATATTCAGCTACATGTTTTATTCCGTATCCCGACAGTTCTTTAGCGAGAAAATCAAAAGTCGCGCCGCTTTCATCCGCCCAGAGCCGTACAAGATTTTCGTCAACTTTATTTGCTCCTATGTATTGAGAGCGTTTATAGTCTCCATAAACTTTCAACTCATCAGTATACTTTGTTGAGTAATTTACCAGTTCATTAATAATCTCTTCTTTATCAACCCTGGCTTTATCCCCTGCCGCTTTTTGAGCCTTTGTGTCTATTGCCCCCATATACGGCTTTATCAATCCCATTTTTTTGTCTTTCTCTATAACAATGGTCTTTGCTCCCCTGTTCCCTGCAACAATGGCTGCAGCCATACCGGCATTTCCCGCGCCGCAGATCAGTATCTCAGTTTCGATTGTTTCAGTGATTACTGATAGAGGGATTTCAGGTTCACTACCATGCCATGAGTTATAGGACTTTTTAGTCTTATTCATAACTTTCTCCTTTTCCGGCAAAAGCCGGAGGTACAAATAATTATCTGATCGAACTCCATGTTCGATATTAAAGCATGCTTCTCCATTATAATGGACAAAAGACAATTTAGATACATATGTAACTTAATTGACAGATGTACTATCGTTAATTACTATTGTCAAGTGCGATGATTTTACCTGTAGAATTACGCCACAAAACCACAGAAAATGGTGCATAGAATGAACCGGGATAAGCGCTCAAAACGGACAAGGGCATGGCTCCTCGAAACTTTGCTGGAACTGCTTGAAAAGAAGGAGTATTCAGAGATAAGTATTACTGAGCTTACTGAGAAAGCGGATATTGCACGACAGACCTTTTACCGCAACTACAACAGTATGGATGATATTCTTTTAACTGAAATAGATGAGATACTTGATGAATATATTGAAAAAGTTCAAAAAAACCTTGAGGCCAAAAAAGATCTGACCTGGGATTTTGAAGTTAAACAGCTTATATATCTGTGGCAGAGGAATGAGGCGCTGTTTAAAGCGCTGCTGAAAGCGGGACTTGGTCTTCAAGCACTGGAAAAACTATCCGGATTTTTTTCCCTGTTTCATATGAAGGCCCAGCATCTTCAGGAGCTTGATGAATACCATCAATGCCTGGTGCATTACCTTGCGGGTGGAGTTTACATGGTGTTAAAAAAATGGTTTGAAAACGGGATGAACACACCCTTTGAAATAATAGCAGATGTTTTTAAGAAGGCTGCAATGAATATAGATAAAATCTCAGAGGAATATATTAAGAGCAAAAAAAAGTGATATGATTCCGGTTATTATGAAGGTCTTTAAATTCTGCGGCTATGTGGTACCGCAGAATTTAAAAGCATTTAAGTTACATCATATTTTGTAACCAGCTTCAAAAGCAATAACATAGGTTTCTTTTTCATACTTCACATCAAATCCGCCTGATGTTGTAACATCTTTTGGCAGATAGTGAATCCATGCAGCTGATGCTGTAAGATCAAGATTCGGTGTTACGTTATATGTTGTTCCGCCGCTTATATAAATCCAGTCAAGAGGGGGATTTGTACTGGCTGTTAACATCTGACCGTCAGCTTTATAGTACTTGTCTTTAGCTCCGGTTGTTGTATAGTTTACACTGCATCCGATTTTAAGATCATCCATGGCTTTATATGTTGTGCCAAGAGTAAGATCATACCCGGTATTATAATAATCTTCAACTCCGTCCATGTCCGCTTTATTCATAAAGTATAAAACAGAGCTTGCACTTATCATAAAATTATTAGTGATGTCATATTCAACACCTATGGCAAGTATTGCAGGGAGGTTCGCATCGGTCTTTGTTCCGTCAGTTGCAGCAAGCTGAGAAGCAACGCCGGGAGCAACTGTATTACCAACGGAGTCGGATGCTGAATGATTTTTGTCATCATACTTATATCTCAGCCCGGTTTCAGTTTCATATCTGATTCCAATATTAAGGTCTTTCACCGGCTTCACATCTGCACCGAAGATGAAACAGTATCCTTCGGCAGCAAGTTCAGTTTCATAATCAAGATCAAGAGTCCATGATGTAGATGTATTTTCAAAATAATACCTCCCATCAATACTGATACTCTTGCTGGCAATTATATATCTCGCACCTGCACTGAGGCTCACAAGATCGTTAAGTGAATATGCGCCCCCTGCGCCTATCTGATACATACCTGCGCTTGCATTGAAGTCTATATCAGTTTTAAGGAGAGATGATGTTGTTGCAACCGCTGTGGCAAAGCCAAGCGCAGCGGCACCGGCGGTCCCATCCCATGCAAGATTACCCCCTCCGCCTATTATACCTGCGTTGCAGAAAAGAGCCAGGTTGCCAATGCCTTGCTTGCCGAGGTTGCCAACAAAATAAAAGTTCGGTATTGAAAGAACAGGTTTATCCTGCGAATATGACTCACTAAAACCTGTCGCAGGCATGGCAAATTTCTGATCATACGGAATTAAAAGAGTCTGTGTACTGATGGAAAAATAAATTCCGCTATCCATAAATGCTGTACCTGCGGGATTGTAGTAAGCAACATCAGCAGAATTATCAGTTGATGCATATCTCGCACTGTTGACCCAGTATTTTGCGCTCTGGTCAGTTACAACCTCAACACTCATTGCAAATGCTGCTGAACTGATTATCACAATCGCTAATGTAATGGCTGTTTGTAACATTTTCTTTTTCATAAAATATCTCCTCTTTTAAAAGAACATTTAAATTTTAAATTTACAGTTGAAATTCAGATTAAAATGACTTTGATCCTCCTTGTTTTAAAATCGCAGGGAGTTGATATCCCCTTATGCTGTGAGCATTTTTTAATGCTGCTCCCCTGTAATTATTCTGAGTCAAACAGTATTTATCCGGAGGTAAAACATACGCCACACTTTGATATAAAATGACACGTAACTGAGTCACGATGGAGGGTTTTCAGTATTTTATTATAGTAGTTTACAATTAAAGTGCGGGGTAAATTATTTGCAGATGCACTGATATTATCAGTGCAAAGAACCGTGGAGAACGGCGGGTTGTTGCAATAAAGCTCTGCCGGTTTTACATGAGTAATGGAGCATAACAGATGTTTGATGAACTAACAGGAATCAACAGACGGCCTGAGCCTTATGAGTTTTATACAGCATCGGATTTATGGACCGACGAATATACATCACAGAGGATGCTTGAATATCACTTGAATGAATCTGTTGACGCTGCATCCAGAAACTGCAGTTTTATAGACCGGTCAGCAGAATGGATGATTCAATATTTTAAACTGGGCCCCGGTTCAAAAGTTATAGATTTCGGATGCGGCCCCGGACTTTATACTTCACGCCTTTCAAAAAGCGGCGCTGATGTTACAGGTGTAGATTTTTCCAAAAGGTCACTTAACTACGCAACTGAAGAGGCCCGCAAAAACAATCTTAGTATAAACTATATACACTCGAACTACCTGGAATACGAAACTGATGAAAAATTCGATCTTGCTATAATGATAATGTGTGACTTTACTGCATTAAGTCCTGCTCAGCGCGGCACTCTGCTTGGGAGGTTTTATAAAATTCTTAAGAGCGGAGGCTATGTATTGCTGGATGTTTATTCACTAAGCTATTTCAGGTCTCTACAGGAGAAAGCTGTCTATGAGTTTAATATGATGGATAAGTTCTGGTCTGCCGGGGATTGCTATTGCTTTTTAAATACTTTTAAGTATGATGATGTAAAGGTTATACTTGATAAATATACTATATACAGTAAGTCAGATAAACGGACTGTTTATAACTGGTTTCAATGTTTCAGTAAAGATGCAATAAGGGAGGAGTTTGATAAAAGCGGTTTTATGATAAAGGAGATATTCTCTGATGTTGCTGGGAGTGTCTATAATCCGGAATCCCATGAGTTTGCTGTTGTGGCATGTAGGGTGTGATAGAACCGGTAAACGGCATCAAATCTTCTTTTTTTAATTTTTCCAAATTGATGTTTGAGATGAATTTCCCCCCGTTAAGGAGAAATTTTTTTACTTATCATCCTGTTCTTATCAACGGCAAATCTTATACCATTATGATCATTGATTCTTCTCCCTATTGCCACACCATTTCTTTTATCATTAAACACTACACCCATGTTCCAGTACTCAACAGCTGCAAAGAGCGCGTTCCCTCCATCTTCGTCACTGCTGTTTTCTCCTCTGTATGAAACATACTCAGATAGTTTCATCATGTCACCGGTGTAGAAGCATTCATCCTTTCTTCTATGAAAGTCATTCCACTTCTCGATTTCTGTAAAACCTTCACCCTGGTCTTCAACAATTAAACGCACCTCTTCCGGCTTGAAAAGATACCAGACCTTGATGATCTTTGCCGGATCTTTTTTGTTCCCGTGTCTAATAGCATTTTTTATGATCTCGCTGATCTGCTGCTCCATGAGGTTGTACTCCTTTATTACGGGGGGAGCTTTCTGTATCAGAATTTTAGTGTAGTACCTGATGAGCCTGTAATCACTTGAAAATTCTTTATAAAGCATTTTTTCCCTGTCAAATAGAGTATGGTTTTCATCAACGATAATGGTTTTTATTTTATCCATAAATTATTTCTCCTCTCCGGACAGAACCATAGTAAGCGCGTCATCCATTGATTCAGCAATAGGAAAGAAGCTCCTTAGTTTTGTCAGTTCTATAAGGTTCATCACTGGTTCTGTGAGATCTGCAAAAGCGATCCTGATCTTCAATGCCCATGCCGTGCGTATAATATGAAGGAGGGAACCTATACCGCTTGAATCTATATATGATACGTTTTTAAAACTGAGAATAAGGGATTTGATCCCTGAATCAACCTGGTTGTGAATAATGTCCCGCAACTCCTGCGCGTTATAGAGATCAACATCCCCGTGAATTATTATTACCCGTGTATTCCCGTTAGTCTTTGTTATGAGGTTCATTTTAATACTCTCCTGTTTCTCAAAAAATATTTTATATAACAGCATGGACCGGTTCGGGGTTCTGACATAAATTCTCTTCAGGAATTTTCAGTATTACAAAAGTCTGGTCATCATGCTGGGGAGCTTCTCCGCTGAAATTTTTCAGGCTCTCTGCAAGGAGTGATGAGATATCACCGGCTGTAAGAGCGCTGTTATCAATAAGAAGATCGCTTATCCTCTCTCTGCCGTATTGTTCCCTCCGTGGGTTCATTGTTTCATTTATGCCGTCTGTATAAAGCAGAAGAATATCACCCCGATCCAGATGTATGGCGGAGGATTTATAATCTGACTTCCGGTCAATACCAAACGGCAGCCCCTCTGTATCAAGGTATATTATATCAGAGGAGCTGCTCTTGAAAAGAACAGCCGGAAGATGGGCTGCGTTTGAATATTCCAGTTCCCCTGTTTCAGGATCGTAAACAAGAAACATTGCAGTTGCGAAATGGTCCCCTCCTATATCGAGGATACCGCGGTTGATCATCTTCATGATAGATGAGGTCTTCCATTCCTGGTTGGCAATAAGGTGTACGATTGTGCGTATTACTGTCATCACAAGGCCTGCGGCAACCCCTTTATCTGCCACGTCGCAGATTAAAAAAGCGATCCTCCCTGATTTGAGTTTGATAAAATCGTAATAGTCACCGCTTACATACCTTGCAGGCTCTGAGTACACAGCAAATGCGTATTGATCAGATGAAGGTATGTTCGACGGCAGGAGAGATTTCTGAATACCGGAGGTTATTGATATATCGCGATCAAGCTCTCTCTTTTCAATAATTTCTCTGTGCACGGAAATATTTGCGATCATGATCTCCGCGTAAACAGAGAGGGATGTTACTATATCAGATACTTCATCTGTAAAATATCTCCCCGGTGTGTTATGCTCAATACATATCATGCCGGAGGCCCTTCCGTTTATCTCAAGAGGTATCATGATAATGGAACTGATGAATACCAGGTTATTACCCGTATTCTCCCTGCATAGGGGGTCGTGTCTCATTCTGAAAAAATCAGGTATAAACAGAGGCTCACCTTTCCGGAATGTTTCATCAATGAGGGTGCCTGCCGGTATGTATTTTTCCTTTTTAAAGAATTCCCGGAAACAGTTAATATCTGTTTTGATTTTATCGTCCACTGTGCAGGGGAAAATAAAATTTCCCGCTGATGCGGATATGTATAACTGTTCATTATAGTCATCATAAAGAAGAACAGCTCCGCTTTCTGCGCCTGATTTTTCGATAATTGTGGAGATGATATATTCATTCACTTCATCAATATTCTTCTTCTCATGCATGACCCTCCCTATGCTTTCAAAGAATTCATAAGTGGAAGCTCTCTCCTCCTTCATGAACTTTATGGCTTTTGCCCTGTATCTGTATTCCGATTCTGAATTGAGATACAGCAGATATAAATGGAGCAGATATATTAACGGCATAATGATAACCGCTATATAAGCCTGATCATATCCCGTAAAGAATACAGCGACAGAGAATGTTGAAAAGATTAAAGAAGCGGGTATTCTCAGCCTGATAATCATGGGACTCTTTTTCTCGTGACTGATGAAAAGGCGGATTCCGAAAAGTATAGAATTTAAAATTGCGAATGTGCTGTACAGGCGGCTTCCTGCTATTGCTGAGGGATCTTTATAATAGAACAATATAAAAATATGGAAAAGGAGAATTCCCCTGTAGTAGTAGGGATCTATTTTTTTCTCACCGGTATTATTTACTGTAAAATAGTAATAGGCTGAAACTGTGAGAACATCTGAAACAGCAGGAAGCCAGGTGCTCAGTGTTGCCAGACAGGCTGTTTCTTTTACAGCCAGCATTACCGCGAGCCACTGAAGAAACTCTACATTTTTTTTGCGGGTAGTATCCCCTGTGGCTTTCTTCAGCATTGAAGCGGAAAAAAGAAGAATTATAGATAGAATAAGTCTTATCCAGGCAGAGGAGAAATGGTAATCAAAAATAACTGTGTTCATTAGATTTTTTTCTCTCTGCTGTCAGGATTTTTTAACCATGATTTTTGATGATACGTCCCATGTGATTCCCACTTTTGTCCCTGCATAATCTACAACAAAAGGAAAATTTTTTGAACCTGAAATAACTGTGATTCTGTTGCCTGGGGCTATCCCCATGTTAAGCAGATGCCTGGTGAGAGGCTGATTGCCATTAATCCCTGTGACTGTTACTGACTCACCAGGTTTTACTGATGATAAAGGGTATTCTATCCATTTGACAAATGTGTTCATAAATGCTACCTTCTGCTTCCTCTTTATGCCGCGCTCTCTTTTTTATCTCTGCTTTCCTTTCTTTTCAGATATCTTTTACATTGTTCGAGTCTGCAGTAACCTAACATTATCCCCAGTATAAAATCCTCTTCGTCAGTGAACTGGTTAAGTTTTTTCGGCCCGAAATTTCTGATGATATCTACGCATTCAGGGGCTCCGAAAAATATATTTATTTTACGTTCATCCAGTTCCTGAATAACGAAATCAATTTTGTTAGCTGTGAGTTTCCTCACAGCTTCCTCCCTGAACTCCGAACCTATAGTGTGGAGTACAAGGCTTCTGAGGCCCTTGCGGTATTCGTAAATATGGTGAACAAGAACTTTCATGATTATCCCTTTATCTCAGGATTATTGCTGAAAGAATCGACCCATGCCGAAATCCTTTCACGTGTTTTGCCTGCTTCATTATCTTCATCCAGCGGGAGCCCTGCAAATTTGCCGTTAACCACGGCCTTTGACGAAGAGAAGTTATATCCGGATGTTTCGCAGAAACCGGTGAATGATGCACCAGTACCCTGAAGCTCTTCATAAAGAATGCCAATGCCGTCACAAAACGTTTCGTTATACGATGCGGAGTCTCCCATGCCGAACAGAGCTACAGTCTTGCCGCTGAAGTCGCTCTTTTTCAGAGACGGGAGAAAAGATTCCCAGTCATCCTGAATATCTCCGTATCCCCATGTGGATGTGCCGAAAATTAAAAAATCAAATCCGCTTATATCCGCAGCGGAAAAACTGCTTACATTCATCAAAGAAACCTTATCTTTGCCGATTGCCTCTGCAATGAGATGAGCAGCTTTCTCTGTGTTCCCTGTTGTTGTTCCGAATACTACTGCTGTTTTTTTCATAATTATACCTCATATTTTAATTCCGGATTACCATTGAGTCCGTTGTGTTAAATTCGTTTTTACTGATGTCGCTTACACTTTTAAGAAAACTTGATAGACCTGAGCTTCTCAGAAGCATGAAGGGCTTCCTGTGACGCAGGCTCATTTTTTTTACCGATAAGCATGCGTTGTGACTTATGCAGTCCAGGGGACAGAAGATAGCATCGGCACGGTGCATTATCGCAGGAAGACGTGTGAGGTTTTCCTCTTTGCCGCCGTCATGGTGGAGGAATTCCCCGCCATAAAGCTCAACCATCTCTCTGCATCTGCTTACAACCGAAGGTTTCCCCCCTACGTAGAGGATGCACTTACCGCATAAGTCGATCCTTTTCTGTTCGTCCATCATGCATCCGCTGCATGTCCCTTTTTCACTCTGGAGAACAGATAAAAGGGTGCTCTCCATTGTATGGAGTTCTTCATCTTTAGCTGACATTTCATTTTCAAAAATAATTTTTTCTGTAAGAAGTTCTTCAATACGGATCTCTGAAGCTGATGCAGCGGCGGAAAGCCTTTCAGTTTTCTCACTTAATTCAGTTAAATCAGCCCGGAGTTTGCTGTTTTCTTCTTTAAGTTTTTCATTTTCATTTCCGCCTTTAAGTTGTATAATTTCATTACGGGCAATCTCCAGCTTTTTAGTAAGCTCATTTATTACGCCGCTTTTCTCCTCAATAAATTTTATCTGATTTTTTAATTTTGATATTTCAGATTTATGTTTATCATTGGCTGCATAGAGAAGAGCATTGGATTTGCCTAATTCTTCAAGCTCTCTTATACCTGCCCTGTTGTTGGCTCCATTTATATGCGACAGCATATGAACATCTCCAAATGCCCTGTCCAGGTTCCGTTGGGAAACAGCGGGGTGAGTCATAAGTGCCCAATAAGCGCCGGCAACATTTCCCTCTTTCAGAAATTCATCCCAGAGCTGCATCAGTTCAGTTTCACTCTCCGCATTGTTAAAAATATTAATGAAGTAGCTGTATTTCTTTTCGATGAAGCTGTGCATGTTTTTTGTGAGATCGCTTTTTTCAGAGAGAGCGTTTACAGCAGCTCCATGTATTTCATAATCCCTGATGTAAAAAGGGAGTGTTATGTTCGATTTCCGGAATATTTTTTTTGTCTCTTCAAGGGAGAGACATGTCCCGGCCACTGAACAGTGATAGAGATTACTAATCTCCCAGATTTTTTTTCTTGGTGTTTTACGGAATTCATTCATTTCATTTACCTCTCTGATAGTTATTTCCGTGTTTTTATACATATAAAAAAGATGACTTTTATTATTGCGGCTGCCGCAATTACAGATCTTGCTATAAGACTCTCCGTAGCTTTGTAAAATCTGCTTTCTTTCATTCTCTCTTGAAGCGCTGGTGATGACTTTGCCAGGCACCAGGAGGCAGCAAGGATAAAGGGCACAGTCGGGAGAACAGGAATGACACTCCCTGCCCCGGCGAGGATCAGTAGAAACAGGCCCGGGAGCAGGTATATGTTTGCTGTACTATTTTTTATTTTATTCACAGAAATAAATATTTTACTTTGCTAATAAAGTTAGTTAAAGCTAACTTTGAGGCCGGATTTTGTCAATTTTTTTTCGCTTTTTTATAGAAATTAATAAAATAAAAAGGTTTCGTTGTTTATCTCCTGTGAGGTTGGAATTTTTCCTGAATTTTGTAACTTATGTAANNAAGAGGTTGGAAGAATGAGTTATTCAACAATACTGTTTGAAAAAAGAGAACATACAGGCATAATCAGGCTGAACAGGCCTGAAAGGATGAACGCCGTTTCTGAAGAGATGTATAGTGAACTTATCGATATACTCGAAAAACTGGAGTCAGATGATTCCCTAAGGGTACTGCTCCTTACAGGTTCAGTGCGGGTGAAAGATGGTGTGAGTAAACAGACTTTCTGTGCCGGTGCTGATCTTAAAAAGCATGCATCAGGGGAGAGAACCCGCGATCAGAAACGTGACTATATATACCTCGCTCACAGGGCGAACCTTAAAATCTGTACTTTCCACAAGCCGGTAATAGCTGTAGTGAACGGAGCAGCAAGGGGTGCTGGCGCTGAGATGGCTCTTGACTGCGATTTTATTTTTATGGCAGATGATGCTACCATCGGATTCCCCGAGATCGGCCTTGGAACATTTGTGGGGGGCGGGGTAACCAGGCTCCTCCCTGAGCGGAAAGGGATCAGAAAGACCAGGGAACTTATATATACAGGGAGGGTTCTTACGGGACAGGGGGCTCTGGATTATGGATTAGCAGATGCCTCATATCCCGCTGATGAACTCCTTCCGCGTGCGCTGGAGTTTGCTGAGCTTATATCATCCCGTGCTCCGGTATCTGTGTCTTTTGCAAAAAAAAATCTTCAGCTCGCACATCTTGAAGATATAAAAACTGTTCTTGATATGGAGGCTGAGGCAATACTCCGATGCATGGAGACAGAAGACTGGAAAGAGGGGATAGCCGCATTCAATGAAAAAAGAAAACCTTTATACAGGGGGAGATAGATGGAGAGCAGTGGACTTCGGGAAATTTTTTATGCTGAATCTGTTGCCGTTGTAGGCGCGTCAGTCAATGAAACCAAGAGAGGGTACAGGGCTGTTGCCACATTACTGCGGGACAGGTATGAGGGGAGGATTTACCCTGTTAATCCGAAACTGAACTCCGTGCTGGGGATTAAATGCTATCACGATATTCTTGATATTCCTGAAGATATAGATATTGCTCTTGTCACCGTACCAGGTGAAGCAGTCCCGGAGATTCTTGAGAAGTGCGGGAAAAAAAATGTTAAAGGCGCGGTGATAATATCCGGAGGTTTCGGAGAACTGGGGGCAAAGGGGAAACAGAAAGAGAGGGAGATAGCAGCTACAGCAAAAAAATATAATATCAGGATTATCGGTCCCAACACTTCCGGAATGATAAGCCTGTATAACAGGCTCAATCTTGCGGGTATTCCGGATGTTCCCAAAGGGAATATAGCGCTCCTCTCACAGAGCGGCAATGTCGCCCTCCATATAATAACAGAGGCGGGTCTCAGGAGCAATGTTGGTTTTTCGTATTATGCCGGTGTTGGTAATGAAGCTGATATACATTTTCATGAATACCTTAAATATTTTGAAGAAGACCCTTTAACAAAAGCAATAGTAATGTACGTGGAGGGTATGAGGGACGGCAGAAGTTTTCTCCAGCAGGCATATCAGACAACAAGAAAAAAACCTATAGTGCTGCTTAAAAGCGGAAGGAGTGCCACAGGTATGAGATCTGCGGGGTCTCATACAGGATCTCTTGCGGGTATTTCGGAAGTTTCAAGAACCGCTTTTAGAAGGGCGGGGATAATTACCATAGATAATCTTGATGAACTTTTTCCGGTGACTGAGACACTCTCGACTCTGCCGCCCATCAATAGAAACAGGGTGGCAATTCTTGCAGATGGAGGAGGTCATGCAACTGTGGCTGCGGACATGCTCAGTGATTATGGCGTTGATATACCTCAGCTTGGTGAAAAGACGCAGCAGAGACTCGCGGAGATTCTCCCCCCTAACGCCTCGCTGAAAAATCCTGTTGATGTGGCAGGTGGAACTGATGAAAACCCCTCCCTATTTGCTGATTGTGCGAAAATAATTCTTAATGATCCATCAATTGACGGTCTCCTCATTGTGGGTCTTTTCGGAGGTTACTCCATCCGATTCGCGGATAAACTGAGGTTCATGGAGGAAGACGCTGCTCACAGGATGGGGAAGCTTGTAAAGAAAATAGAGAAACCGATAATACTGCAGAGCCTCTATGCTCTGAAAAATACCCACTCCCTGGAACTGCTGAGATATTATGGGATACCGGTGTATGAATCACTAGGCATTGCGTGCAAATGCGTCTCATCTCTTTCACAGTACGGCGAATATCTGCACCATACACGCAGAAGGGCCGTGCATTTTGTCTTCAACTGGCGGCAGAAGGCAAAACCTGAATGCAATGAGATAATTAAAAAAGCAAGAACTGAAGGGAGACGGGCGCTCCTTGAGACTGAGGCAAAAGAGATCATAGCCATGCATAAGGCCCCGGTATCAGAAGAGAAGATAGCTACAACGGCTGAACAGGCCGTTAAACTGGCGAAACAGTTAGGGGGAAAAGTTGTACTGAAGATTGTATCAAAAGATATTCTTCATAAAAGTGACGCTGGAGGTGTTAAGGTTAACCTTGAAAAAGAAGAGGAGATCCGTGCGGCCTTTGATAAGATAATATCAAACGTCAAAGAGTTTAAACCTGACGCGGATATAAAGGGGTGCCTTGTCTCCCCAATGGCTGATAAGGGTGTGGAGATAATTATCGGGACCAAAATCGATGATCAGTTCGGCCCTGTAATTATGGTGGGCCTGGGCGGTATACTTGTGGAGGTTCTGAAAGATGTTGCTTTCAGGGTGCTCCCCATAACAAAGACTTCCGCCAGGAGTATGCTCTCAGATATAAAATCAGCGCCAATACTTGACGGCATAAGGGGAGAGCAGCCTGTTGATAAAAATGCCATTGTACATCTGCTACTTGTTGTTTCAGAGATAATTGAATCTTATCCCGACATCCAGGAGATGGATCTGAATCCTGTTATAGCAAGGAATGACGGGCTCTCCATAGTTGACGCAAGGATTATCCTTAAAGAGGAGGTTCAGGTGAATGAATAAATGCATATCTGTAGAATATAAAGGTGATATTGCGATAATAGTGATGACACGTCCTGAAAAGCTTAATCCCCTTGATCTGGAAGCGGGGAGAGAGATCCGTGGAGCTCTGGATGAAATTGAATTGAAAGGTGTGAGGGCTCTCCTTATAACAGGCACTGGTAGAGGATTCAGCTCCGGCGGTGACATCAAGGGGATGCTTAATTCTGTGGAGAGTGGTGAACCGGAGAAGTATATGGATGATCTCACCAGAGAGTTATATGCCATCGGGCTGAAACTCCGGAAGCTCCCCTTTCCTGTAATTGCCGCTGTTAATGGCCACGCAGCAGGCGCCGGGATGAACCTTGCCCTCTGCTGTGATTATATTATTGCAGCAGACAAAGCGACATTCGCGCAGAGCTTTTCGAAGATTGCGCTTATCCCCGGTTTCGGAGGAACGCATCTTCTGGTGAATCAGCTCCCCTGGCAGAAGGCCTGTGAGATAGCTTTTACAGGTGAGCCCCTGCCCTCCATGGAGCTAATGAACCTCGGCTTTATCAATAAAGTTGTTGCTGAAGAGGATCTTATGAAAGAGGCCATGGCTGTTGCAGAGAAGTTCGCAAAGGGCCCTACGTTAACATTTGCAAGAACCAAGGAGCTTTTTCTTAAAGGGATTGGAGCATCATTTGAAGATCACCTTGCGTATGAGAGAGATGAACAGGTCAAATCCGCAGGCACAGAGGATTATGCTGAAGGTGTCCGTGCGCTTAACAGCAGGAGGGAGCCTGAATTCAAAGGGCGCTGATGAATAAATGCCGGTGGCTGTGTTCAGACTTTTTTATAAAAAAAAAGGTGTTCCGGAATATTTTAATAAATCTTTATTGATATGATCTCCATATAATTTTCTATAAGGTTAGCGGAATCAAAGATATAAATGGAGTTCATTTATTATTATGCCAGCAGATATTGAAAAACTCTTATCATCCTATGAAGAACTGCCGGAGATAAGAAAGCTTATTTTACTTATTTATTCTGTCCTATACCGCGAAGCTACGCAGAAGAGCGTGCTCGATTGTCTCAGCAATTCAGATTTCCGTTCACCGGGAAATGAAAATGTCTATGGGAAGAATTTTAAAGAGCACCTTGCCAGTCTGGCTGATAAGTCGCTCCTTCTGTTTGAGAGCGGCAAGAGCTATATATGTAACCCTCTGATTTCCGAAATAATAATAAGAAAATCCCTTCAGGATGATAACTTAAAAATTATATTAAGGGTTGCTGAGGAAATCACAGCTAAAGGGGCATCTCTTTATTCAGGTTTTTCTCATGACGTGATGTTCCGTCTTGCCCGCATTGCGCTTTACAGGGGAGATGATCTCTATGCTTCCATAGAAAAAATTCACAACAGTCTCAGGTACAGGATAAATTATGAATATCCCCCTGTTCATAAAGTGCTCTCTGTTCTGCTGAAACCCTTTGATCCCGAATTTATTAAAAATTTTCATTTCAGGGATAATCATTATGAACTGCTCTTCAGCAGTTTTATAATGGATTCATTCTTTAACCATGATGTGAATCCAGATATCATCGAATTTCTTGTTAAAGACTCAATGTCGGAGAAACCCAGGTCAGGGCCTGCGCTGATTGACCTCCTTTGCCAGCACCTCCTTCTTCAGGGACGTTTTACAGAGGTAGAGGAAATTGAAAGGGTTCACCCGGAAATGGTTTCTGAATTCAGCGATTCAATAAAGGGTATCCGGAATTTTTTTAAAGGGGATATGGATGCTGCTCTTCTCTTTTTTGATTCTGCTATCGCATCAGCAAAAAAGAGAGAAAAGAAGAGGAATTATATATTTTCATCTTATATAAGTATCCTTTATTATTTCATTCTTCTGCATAACGGGGAGGGGGATCATTATAAAAAAGCTTTCGATTATTCCAGAAAGATTGCTTCTGATACGAAGCACCATTTTTATCTTCCGTTTTTTTATCTTCATACTCTATCTTTATTTATCTCCGGAGCAGAGACTTACACAATACCAGTTTCTTCGCGTCTGAATATTTTAAATTTCTGGAATGTAATGATGTATGCGTTTTTACTGCTATGGATGAAACCGGAAAATGCGGCAGGCGCTCTCCCCGCTTTAAAAAAGATTCTCAAACAGTCAGAAAAATCGAAATTTAAATGGATAGAGATGCAGCTGCATGACTTAATCTGGAATATCGATAAAAACGAAACCAGCCATGCCAGGGCACTGAAGCTGAAGAAAGAGCTGAATAGTATTTTTCTCACTGAGCTTATCCGCAGAAAGGAGAACTGGGAGATCGCGTTAAATGCCCTGAGCGCTCTTACACCAAAACAGAAAAGTGAACTCCCTGCCGGAGAAAAAAGTAAAAGACTTGCATGGCTTCTTGATTTCGATAAAAGCCTCACATTCTGCCGTCATATTCAGCCTGTTGAACAGAGTTTTAATGATAAAAAAGGGTGGAGCAGCGGAAGGAATGTGGCTCTTAAAAGGCTTAAAAATGATTGGGCTAAAATTGATTATCTCACTGAACAGGACCGCAGGGTAATACCACACATTGATGTATACACATACGGCTACTACGGCGAAACAGAATATGTGATAAACGGTTCAGCACTGGTTGAACTGGCGGGGCACCCCCTTCTTTTTGATCAACACACTGAGGTACCGGTTGAAATTGTCAATGCAGAACCTGAATTGCGCGTAAGTGAAGCAGGCAGTAAAAAACTGAAAATTTCGTTTTATCCGGAGCATGTAGATGAAAATGAAAAATTTAAACTCATAGCAGAAACCCCTTTAAGATTCAGGGTGTACAGGCTGACTCCCCAGCATAATAAGATGTTGAAGATTCTCGGCTCGTCAGGACTTGAGGTGCCTGAAGAACATAAAGAAAAGGTTCTCAGTGTTATTACATCCCTATCCGGATCAATCAGCATTCAGTCAGATATCGCGGGAGAGGGTTCCAATGCTGAATTTATTGAACCGGACGCGAGGCCCCATATTCTCATAATGCCATTCGGGGAGGGGCTTAAGTTCGCAGCATACTGCCGCCCCTTTGCAGGGGAGGGACCCTATTATAAACCGGGTAAAGGCGGAAAAAATGTAATCACCGATCTTTCGGGGAGAAAGGTACGTACTACCCGCGATCTCATACGTGAGGAGGGTGAAGTCTCTGAAATGCTGAATCTCTGTCCGCTGCTGCAGTCACGCACAAACGGTGAGGATTATGAGTGGATTTTTGATGATACAGAAACCTGCCTTCAGGCTTTGGTTGAATTACAGGAAGCCGGGGATAGAGTTGTTATAGAATGGCCGGAAGGGGAAAAGTTCAGAGTGAGGAGCCATGCCGGGATAAACGGTTTCCATATGAATATAAAAAAAGATAACGACTGGTTTTCACTCTCCGGTGAGCTTGCGCTGGAAAACGGCGAAATAATGGAGATGCGGAAGCTACTCGATCTCCTTGACCAGACCCCCGGGCGCTTTATTAAAATGAGCGACGGCTCTTTTGTTGCTCTGACCGAAAAGTTCCGTAAACAGCTTGATGAACTGAAATCATATTCTGAAACATCAAAATCCGGGCTCCGGTTTTCTCCCCTTGTTGCGCCCCTGATAGATGAGATGGCCTCCCTTGCTGCGGACCTTAAAGCTGACAGGGAGTGGACAGAACATCTTGAAAGACTGAAAGAACTGAAAAATTTCAAGCCGGAGATTCCGGTGACCCTCCAGGCTGAACTGAGGGATTATCAGATGCAGGGCTTTGAATGGCTCGCAAGGCTCTCGCACTGGGGCGTGGGAGCATGTCTTGCTGATGACATGGGCCTTGGCAAAACAGTACAGGCCCTTGCCGTAATGCTGACACGTGCTTCACAGGGCCCATCGCTTGTGGTGGCTCCTGCATCTGTGTGCATCAACTGGTTTTTTGAAACAGCAAGGTTTGCGCCCACACTGAATGTTTTTCAGTACGCAGGAAAAGAGAGGGAGTCTATATTAAGCAGCCTCGGATCTTTTGATCTTCTTATATGCAGTTACGGTATGATCCAGCAGGAGGGTGTTGCCGAAGCGTTAAAAGATATTAAGTGGCAGACTGTTGTTCTTGATGAAGCCCAGGCTGTGAAGAACATGTCAACAAAGCGCTCGCAGGCTGTAATGAGCCTCCAGGCCGGGTTCCGGATCATTACAACAGGTACACCAATCGAGAACCATCTGGGGGAGCTGTGGAACCTTTTCAGGTTTCTTAACCCAGGTTTACTTGGCTCACTTGAGAGCTTCAACAGGAGATTTGCGATCCCTGTTGAGAAGAACAGTGACAAAGCGGCAAAGCTGAGATTGAAAAAGATGATCTCCCCCTTCCTCCTCCGTAGAATGAAGAGAGATGTACTTGAAGAACTCCCTGAAAAGACTGAGATTACACTCCATGTTGAGCTGAGCGGAAAGGAGAAGGCTTTTTACGAAGCGCTCCGCATTAATGCCATTGAAAAGATCACCGGGGAGAAGGGGCTTAATCCCGGGCAGAAACATCTTATGATACTGGCAGAGATTATGAAGCTCCGCAGGGCCTGCTGTAATACCCGCCTTGTTGATAAGGGGATTGACCTCCCAAGTTCCAAGCTCACAGCATTTGCAG
Organism: Spirochaetia bacterium UBA5550; assembly: GCA_002425885.1. GTDB lineage: Bacteria > Spirochaetota > UBA4802 > UBA4802 > UBA5550 > UBA5550. The sequence goes on from DINC01000066.1 coordinate 30,079, forward strand.
AGATAGTTGACGAACTTATTGAAAACAGACACAGGGCCCTGGTGTTCAGCCAGTTCGTTGATCACCTCTCAATACTTAAGGCGCATCTTCAGGAGAAAAAGATCTCTTATCAGTATCTCGACGGGAGCACTCCTATGAAAGCGCGCAAAGCTGCTATGGATGCTTTCCAGGCAGGAGAGGGGGAGATCTTCCTCATAAGCCTTAAGGCAGGGGGATTCGGACTTAATCTCACAGCAGCAGATTACGTGATCCACATGGATCCCTGGTGGAACCCCGCTGTTGAAGATCAGGCATCAGACAGGGCCCACAGGATAGGGCAGCAGAGGCCTGTCACTGTTTACAGGCTTGTGGCAAAGGAGACGATTGAAGAAAAGATTGTGGATCTGCACAAGCATAAAAGAGACCTGGCAAACAGTCTGCTTGAGGACTCAGACATGAGCGGAAAGATCTCCGCTGAGGAACTCATGGCGCTCATCAGCGGTAAATAAAGCTTTTAGCTGGATATGAAAGTCAATTAACTCTGAAACAAAGGGTAATCAGATGAAAAATATTTTTAAATACACTATGTTGTTAACATTATTTCTAATCTCCATCTCACTTTATTCTCAGGAATCGAAACTGTATAAATGGACCGGTCAGTGGGAGAGCATTTCAGGAAACTGTCCTTACTTCTGCATCCAGAGGAAATTTATTATTGAGCGTAAAGGTCTGCCGCCAATAACTGCGAACCTTGTGCTTTCCCATACAACATGGAACGGGTCAAATATTCAGTTCATAACGCTGGATAGACAATATCTCTGGATTAGTGAATATCATGATGTTTCCCGTATAAGTTCGGCAAACAGTTTTATCGGCAGGGCATATAATCAATCGGAGGCAATAAGGGTTGCTATGGATGATGCCGTAAGGTCATACCTGAATGAAGAGGCAGCACGGATAGCAGAAGCTGAAAAAAAAGGCGCATCATTTTCAGATAATACAAATAAAAAGGCTATAACGGCCGGGGAACAGAAAGCGATTGATCAAAAAATCGCTCAGTATAAAAAAGATCAGTTACGCAAAATTCTCGGACTGGCCGAAGAATGTATCAGCCGGAAGAATTATGATGCCGCACTTTTTCAGGTTAACCGGGCATTCGGAGTTGAAAAGACAACGGAAGTTTACGAAATGGAGAAAAAAGTAAAGCAGCTTATAAAAGACCGTGATGAAAAAGCCGCTCTTGAGAAATCCATTGCTGATAAGAAAAAACAGAAAGAGGATGCCCTTCTGCGTGAAGAAAAAAAGAAGAATAAAAAGCCTGATAAAAAAATTCTTTTTGCAGGGAACCCTGGATATAAACCCTATCCGAACCCTTACGATAATCCGGATCCGGATAAACCGGTTTATGACAGACCATCTCACTGGAAAGATTACCCTGAAAGTATTAAATATGAATCTGCTCTTAAAAAAATGTATGACGATGCTGTTCGTAGCCATGACGGTTACAGGTTACTACAGCTTGCTGATAAAAGATATACCAGCGGCATACGCTTTGCTGAAATGAAAGAAATACTGCCGCAGGTGCATGCAATCGCAAAGTTCAACCGCGACCCGTGGCTTATGTTCCATATGGCCGATTTTTACAGAACTGTTTACCGCCCTGATCCTGAACACAAATATCTCCCTCAGGTGCCTGCTGTTTACCTTAAAGAGGTATATGATATCTCAATTCTGAGAAATGAACCTGCGCCTCTATATGAATTATATCTTGTTGAAAAAACATATGATCTGATCCCTGAACTGACAGATAAGGATATAAGCAAAGCAAGGTATGATATGATGCAGTAGAAAGAGTGAAGTCTTTGAAATTTGTGGTTTAACATGACTTCACTATGTCAACAAAATGATCAGTAAATAAAAGAAAGAGACTTTCCGGTATATGAACATATCCGAAGCGAGGCGGATAGTCCATATACGGAAAGAATCTTAAAGCCGGTTCGTTTTACTCTTAGGAGAATTTATGAAGCCTGTCTGGCAGATTCAATATATCTGAATACTTCTGTATCCCCGCATGCGGAGGATGTACATCCTCCGCTGCAGCGACCGCATGACACATGCTGTATGGTGTGACGGTCGATTCGTCCTTTCCTGATAAGCTCTTCAAGTCCGGTCTCAACCAGTTGTTTATCCATTTTAAGATACAGGGAAATTTCTGAAACTGAGGCCTCCCTGTTTTTTTTCATATAACCAAGAATTTCAGAAAGCATTATTCCTCCTCTCTAACATTGCCGAAGTTATACCTGCCCATGAGATGCAGTATAAAAACAAGGGCACCCATGAGAGCAGACGCTGTAATAATCCACACTGCATTGTGTCCTTCAGCAATCTGATAGAATAGTGTAGCAACAATCCACGCGAACACTGTAAGATATGCGGACTGAAATACCGCGAGTTTAATCCCTGTCTCCCTGTACATCGCGCCGAAAGCCGCAATACAGGGGAAGTAGAGTAGAATGAATAGAAGGTATGCGTAAGCCTGTTTAACAGTAAAGTAGCTCCTCATCCTGTCAAAAGTTGTTGTGTCAACCTCCATCTCTTCAGCCATTGCCTCACTGTCTGCTGTATTTTCAAGAACTCCTGTTCCCAGGGGATCTGACAGTCCGCCGGTAACTTCAGAAAGGTTGGCAGGAATTGTATTCCATGCTTCTTTTAGACCCTTTGAAACGCTGAATCCCTCTTCGGCAGGTTCACCTTCTTCAGGCTGGCCATCCTTCTTCTCAGAAGAGTCCGCAGCTGCAACAGGTTCAGCCTTTTCAGGCTCCTCAGCTTTCTGACTGTATAGAGAGTTAAGTGTACCTACAACAGCTTCTTTTGCAAAAAGTCCTGTAAAGATTGAAACGCTTGCAGGCCAGTTGTCTGCTTTTACACCCATTGGCTCGAACACCGGTGTAATGACTTTTGCAGTTGCAGCAAGAACAGATTTCTCTGTGTCTTCATTGCCGAAAGAACCGTCAGTACCTGTTGAGTTCATGAGCGCAAGTATAAAAACCGCGGTAACAATTACTTTACTCGCCCTGAGAACGAAAAGCTTCAGCCTGTTCCAGGTATGGATCATAATAGCGCCGGGCCTCGGCATATTGTATAGCGGGAGCTCCATTACGAAGTGTGACGCTTCACCTTTGAACAGAGTTGCCTTCAGGATAAAACCTGTGATAACAGCAAGAACTATACCTACAATATAAAGAGAAAATACAATTGTTCCTGAATTTTCAGGAAAAAATGCCGCAGCAAAGAGAACGTATACCGGAAGCTTGGCGCCGCATGACATGAATGGTGTTATAAATATTGTAAGAAACCTGTCCTTCTTTGACTCAAGTGTCCGTGTACCCATAATGGCAGGGACTGAACAGCCGAAACCCACAATCATCGGAACGAATGATTTACCGGGGAGACCGATGCTCCGCATAAACCTGTCCATTACAAAGGCGGCACGGGCCATGTATCCCGAATCCTCAAGTATAGAGAGCATGAGGAACATTGAAAATATTACCGGAATAAAAGTAACCACTGTCTGGAGACCTGAACCGACTCCGTCTGCGAGAACAACAGAGAGCCATGCAGGTGCGCCCCATGATTCAAGGAGGTGCTTCGGAAGCTCAACAACCAGGGTCGCTGCTGCTATATCAAAGAAGTCGATGAAAGCGCTGCCGATTGTAACTGCAACCCAGAATATCAGGTACATGATACCGAGAAAGATCGGAAGCCCGAGAATCCTGTTAAGTGCAATTGAATCGAGCCTGTCTGAAATTGCGGACCTGTCTCCCTTTTTTGTAATTACATCTTTGGCAAGACCGTGGATGTAGGCATATCTTGCGTCTGCTATCTCAATATCAAGAGATTCCTCAAGCTGTTTTTCTAATTTGTCAATCTCCTCTCCGGTTTCAGAACTGCTTTTAGTAATCTGAATTCCTGATTTTTCAAGAGAGGCTCTCTCCCCTTCAATAAGTTTTATTGAAAGCCATCTTTTCGCCCACTCATGTCCGGGGAATACCTTTTCATCTTTACCCCATTCACTGATAAGTTTTTCAACGGGTTCGGGGTACCTGATTATAACCGAAGGGAATGACGGATTGTTTATTGCTGCGAATACGGCATCAACAGCTTTTTTAATATCACCATTTTTGATCGCGCTTGTCATGATAACAGGGCATCCTAAGTGTTTTGAAAGGTGCTCAGGATCTATTACTGTTTTGTTTTTTTCAGCTATATCCACCCTGTTTATTACAACAAGCAGCGGTACACCCATTTCGGCAAGCTGCATTGTAAGGTAGAGGTTCCGCTCCAGGTTGGCAGCGTCTACAATGTTTACGATGAGATCTGCATCGCCGCTGAGAAGGTAATCCCTTGCAACCTTCTCATCCTCTGAATGCGCGGAGAGTGAATATATACCGGGGAGGTCAACGATAAGCGCCTCTTCGTCGCCGTGCTTCAGTGTCCCCTCTTTTTTTTCCACTGTTACACCGGGCCAGTTACCTATCTTCTGTTTACCGCCGGTGAGCCCGTTAAAGAGCGTTGTTTTTCCGCAGTTCGGGTTCCCTGCTATAGCTACTACGGGTGTTTTCATTTTGAGGCCTCCTTCCCGATCTTTTCAATTTTAATGATTTCAGCCTCCACTTTGCGGAGTGTCAGTTTGTATCCAAGGACTTCAATCTCAATGGGATCACCCATTGGAGCTTTTTTGGTAAGTTTAAATTCAGTCCCCTTTGTAAGGCCCATTGAAAGAATCCTCTCCCTGTATGGCCCGGGCTGCTTCTCGTATCCTGTTATTACTCCCCTGTCACCGGGGGCTAACATCGATATTTTTGTCTCTTCTGGCATTAGTTCCACCTCTTGTTTGTGAATGATAACTTAATTAGTATACACTAACTTTTTGCTTAAAAATTAGATGAATAAACATCATTTTTCTCATATTGTGATAAATTATGTGCTGTGCTGATTGAGTTAAAAGGGATATAAACTGATTCTTTATGACATTTATAACTGTTAATAATCAGGTTAATCCGGTTTTCTTTCTTTTTTATGACACGGAAAAATGCATCAGCAACCCCGGGATTAAACTGTTTTCCGCTATTTCTTCGAATATCATTGAGAGCTTCATCAATTGATATACCTGCTCTGTATGTGCGGGATGTTGTCATTGCATCAAAGGAGTCTGCAATTGATATAATAGCTGCCCCCAGAGGGATGTCATAGCCCATAAGTCTGTCAGGGTAGCCCATTCCGTCGAATCTTTCATGGTGGTGTCTGATAATTTGTGCCATCATTTCAAAACCTTCAAGATTTTCAAAAATAGCGGCTCCTATTACTGAATGCTGCTGCATTAAAAAATATTCAGCTTGATTGAGCTTTCCTGTTTTAAGAAGTATACCATCAGGAATCCCAATTTTACCGATATCATGCAGGTGGCCGGCAATATGCATAAATTCGCACTCTTTTGCAGGCATATTCATTTCATGTGATATCAACTCAACAATTTCTGAAACCCGCTTGGAATGGCCCGAAGTGTAAAGGTCTTTAAGCTCAATGGTTTTAATAAGTCCTTCTACAAAGCCATGAAAATCTACATTTCTGAATGACTGCATAAACATTCCTTAATCAAAAATAATAAGTTATGATTGGTTAATAATATTAGCCATAACTAACTTAAAGTCCGGAAAGTCAACACTTTTTTAAATTATTGTGATGAGGGGATTTTTTAAATCAGGTGATTTCTTATTCAGGATTTTCAGGTTCTTCAGATTTAATGACAGATTCGCCATCCTCAAGCCTGTTTTTCCGGGAAAAGTAGCTTTCTGCTGTGCCCTCAGCAATATAACAGGAAGAACCTATAAAAGCCCCGCCAGGGATGTAATTGTTTCTTCCTATTAAAGTAATGCTTTCGCCCAGACTTCCCGGATAATCGTTGTTTTTCATAAATTTTTCTTCAGTACCGATTCTGCATCCGGGGCCTGCAATAAGCCTCTCTTCAGATTCACTGCTTTCATCAATAATTGCATTAATGATCCGTGCACCTGGGCCTATCTTGACAAAAGGGAGAATAATTGAATCTATTACTGTTGCTCCCTCCTCAATATCAACACCGGGGAATATAATGCTGTTTTCAACTTTGCCGTTAATGTAGCAGTAGTCGGAGATAAATGATTTTCTGATTGAACCCTTTTCATCAAGCAGAGCATACCTGTTTGATTTAATCTGGCTTTTAATGATCCTGTCTCTGTAGAGGAGAGTGGAGATCTCCTCGTTCCAGATAATCTCCCTGTTAAGGCTGTAGTACTCTGTGACACTGCTGATCTGCCAGTAGCAGGCATCCACAACAGTAGTATTTATCCCTGAATGTATCAGGGCATTTATAATCATTTCAAAAAAGTTCGGGGAGCGGTGCCTGTCTTTCAGAGCTTTTTTTATCACAGAAATCAGTGTCCGTTTGTCGGAGATAACTGCTCTCTGTGCCATCGAAGCTTTTCCGTTTATACGGAGCTTGATCAGAAGACCTTTCTTTTTTGAAGATTTGAATTTTCCAAGTATTGAGGAGAGATCAAGTATTGAAGGATTGTCTCCATTATAAAGAATAAAATATGATGAATCAGACTCACTTATAGCTTCAAGTACTGTGTCAGGTTCAGACTGGCTGAAAGGAAAAACTTTTATTGAATGTTTCTTCTCCTCTTCAGTATCCTCCTGGTATTTATCAACATACTCCTGGAGGCTGTCATCAATATTGCTGAAGAGCATTGTTGACACTGCGCCGGATGAAACAGAGTTGCGGATAGTGAAATCTATTACCCTGAACCTTCCGCCTATGGGGAGCATATAACGCGATCTCCCTGCTGTCAGTGATAGAAGGGAGTCGTTCTGCTCTGTTGGGTAGGAGATGATGGTAAATCCGCTCATTATTAATTCCAGTAATGTTTTTTTATACTAACTTTCAAAACGGCTAAAAAAGCAATAAAAAAATTCAGGCGTATAATTGAGCCTGTTTTTTATAATCATTATATCAGTAATGACGTTTATGAGGGGGCTTTTTAAAATACTCATAGAAGAGGTCTTTATCTATGGCAATAAGCCTGCTCCTGATCTGTTCAAGGTTTTCCGGATTTGTCACCTGTGAGTCATAATAATCAAGGAGCCAGAGGTATTTATTGATCATTCGGGGGAGCACATTTGTATTGTCAATATCATCCACGCCGAGTCTATTGTAGCTTTTTTCAAGATTGAATACTTCCCGTTTAAGCGATTCAACCTGGTGTTTGCTCAGGTTCCGCCGTACGTAAAAAATATCTGTAATGAAACCGTAAACAGGTATCCATTCGCGGATATCCCTGAACTCCCGTCCGCTCTCTTTAAGCACATCAATAATCTCATGCACAGGTTTTGATTCGATGAGAGATATGTCAATCTGTGACGGATCGATCATAAAAGCCTCTCTCATATAAAGAAGAGACTTAGGGATGTCATCAAGGTGGTAATACGATTCACCAAGTATGAAGAGGAGCCTGGCGCTGCTCTTGTAGGAGTTCATTGCGTACTCCAGTGTCTCCACCGCCAGTTTATGCTCCTTCAGTCTCAGGAAACATTCACCTAAGTTCAGCAGCAGGTCAAAGCGTGTATCTGTGTCCTCATTTTTCTGGAATGCAAGCTTGTAGTTCTCCGAAGCCCTGAAGAAAACGAATTTCATCACAGCCCTGTATGCCGCAGAGGATTTTATCTCCTTATATGCGGCATAGTCTTCGAAAGAGGCCCACTCCTCCATAAGGAAGTCAGCGGTTCTTTTCCCCTCCGGAGTCTTTTTCAGCTCCTTTTCCCTGTTGGACCAGAATTTAGCTGTTCTGAAAGCCTCGATGAGCCCCGGATACTCAGGGTTGACATTCATCATGGCGTCAGCTTTTTTTATAGCATCGCGGAAATTTCCTTCAGAGATCAGCTGGAAAATTTCGCTGCTTTCAAGCGACAGGGGGTCATCGGAAAATGATAGTTGTCCGTTTTTATCCATAGATAATTCAAATATTAATTAAATTGCCCGCCAGGTTTTTTTCACTTTTGGAGATAATAATAACAACCTGTCTTTTTTCTGACAATTCAAGCAATAATTTTTTTAATTTGTCCGCAATTTCCGGTTTAAAAACGGAAAAAGGGTCGGCAAGTATTAAAGGATAATTTTCAGAGGGGGGAGCTGTGTCAGCAATTGCCATCTTCATGGAAAATGCAAAGGCCGCAGTTTCTTCAGCAGTGAAGCTTTCTCTCTTCTCATTCAAAATAAGTTCCCTGATTGAATCCTGAACCTTAAGATTCTTTTTAGAATCGTTTAACAGGCTGCTGTAAACTACTGCACATCTCTCTGCAATAACTGAAAATTTTTCCTGGAACCATTCCTCAGAAGATTCATTATACACTTTATGCATAAAACTGATGTCTGAAACATCTTTTTTCAGTTTTTCAATATCCGCGTCTATCACACCAATTGATTCATCAATGCTCTGCCGGCTCTTGTCTCCGGACTCATATTGTTTTGTTTCATGTCCGATTTTTTGAGCAATTGATTCTTTGGATTCCTCCTCCTGCGCTATTTCATCTATCATTTCATTTATTTCAGGGATAAGGCTTTTTATATTTTCCCTGTCTGGAGCAGGGTGAATACTGACATCCAGAGAGTTGAGTTTAGTTTCTATCTCCTGCTGAATTTCATTTTTTCTGCCGGAGAGGTTCTGCAGTTTTTCCTCTCTCTCTTCAAGGGATGTGCGTGACCCGCTCCCTTTTTTTATAAGAGTGAGCTCGTTCTGAAGATCCCTGAAAGAGAGAAAGTCCTCGAAATACTGGAAAAGATATTCATACAGTTCACCTGTGGCGAAGTTTCTCTCAGGAAAATTGTCATTTGTAAATATTTCAAGAAGCCCGGACTCAATTTTCTTTTTTCTGTCGAGAAGTTCCTCAGGGTAGTTTTTCCTGATCTGAAGAAAAAGATAATAACCTGTAACAGCGGATAACATCACAAGGACTGACGAAAGAGCTGCCAGAACCATCCCTGTGACTGTGTTAAGGTGTATTGATTTTATAAATATAAAGATCATAGAAGAGAAAGCAAACAGCAGTCCCCCTGTGATACCTTTCAGAGCCAGTGATATTTTCTTTTTCTGCCTGAAGTTGAATTTCTCCATCTCCTCATTTATATCTCTGATTGCGTTGAATTCAGCCTGGAGCCTGTCAAGGTCCGGGAGCCTTTCAATCATGCCTCTTGTGAACTGAGGGAAACGTTCTGAAATCTCCCTTTCAAGGTCTTCACGTTTCCCTGCAGTTTCGCGGATATCTATTATATCTTTCTTCAGATTAACAATTTTTGATGAGAGCCTTGCATCCTCCTGGATTAGGTCGAGGATTTCAGTCAGAGTATTTTTATAAGCAGTATATGATTCCTTTTTACGGCGCAGTTTACCAAGCTCTCTGTCAAAAGAGGATAATTCTTTATTAAGCTTGTCCTTCTTTCTTTTTTTAAGTTCCAGCAGTTCGCGGTTTTTTTTCAGAGAGTTTATTTCTTTCTCTTTTTCAGCAATAACAGCTTCAAGGTTGTGCATGCTGCCGCTTTTTTCAATACTCATCTCCCTGTTTAAAAGGAATTTTTTCAGTACTGAACTTTTTAAAACCGGATCTGAATAGCTCTCCTGAATGGCGGGAGAAAAAAAGGAATAGAGCAGAAAATCATCGCAGCTTAGTAAATCCGTTGTGATATGATCTTTTGTAAGGGCACCGTTCTTATTTGTAAGAGAGATCTGTTTACCGGAAAAATCTGCTTCAATTGCAATGGAGTAATTATCAGATTCAAGAATATCTGACGGCTGAAGCACTCTGCTCCCTCTCCCGTAAATTCCGATAACCGGGAGTTCAGGGATAATCCCTTTCAGATATTCAGCATCGGTCTGTATAGTGTTTTCACCAGGTTTTAATTCAATGACTGTATCGATTTTTTTTTCAGGTATAATGACTTTTATATTCAGGAATCGCAAAACAGAATGCCTCCTGTTTTGCTGTCTGAATCTGAGAGCAGTTCTTTAACAAGCCTGTAGTCGGGATTGTAGTGAGGATTAATTCTGATGGACTCCGAAAAGTTTCTGAAAAAAATTCCCTTAAATCCGCTAACGCTTGAGTGTTCCTCCAGAAAAATTTTCTGCGGAATATCTGTTCTATCTATAATTTTCAGTCCCCGGTAATAACCTGTAAGCTCTTCACTAAGGGAATTCCCGATGATGAAATTTCTGGATCCGCAGAGTTCAATCCTGTTCATTGTATCCCGTTTCCCCGCATCTTTTATCAGCATTATAAGCTCTTTCTCTGAGCTGACCGGAGTGCAGTCTATTTCATGGCTGAAAACTGTGACTGTATTAACGGGAATTCTTTTAAAGGATGATATTTTATTATCTTCAATTTCAATAGATATAACAAATCTTTCGCCGCATTCATCAAGAGAGCATGGTTCAGGGGAGCCGGGGTATGCACCAAGTATCCGTTCCGAAAAACGGAAAAGCCTGAAGCCGTGATTTCTCCCCAGTGCAAAAAAATCGAGATTCATCTGCTTAATCTCTTTTTTCCCTATAAAGGGAGCTTCATTATTTTCCGTTGATTGAGGTGAAAAATCCGCATAGAAAAGTCCCAGGTGAAAGCCGTTCTTTTCTTTTCGTGTTATGTCAGCAGGTGTACCGTAAATAAAAATATCACCCTTCTCTGACTTGAACATCGTGGGATTGTTATTTCCGGAAAACGTGCAGGTTGTATTAAGGCCGGAAATTCCTCCGGGAAAAGAACCCTGCTGTTCCATCTCACCTGAGCCGGGTGTAAAGTAGATCTCCGTACCTTTTGCAATTATATCAGACAGTTCATTATTAATGTTATCAAAATAAGTTTTATCTATGAGCCCTGCGTGTAAAATGTCCCCTGCCATGAGGAAAATATCATGTTCAGCAGCAAGTGAGGCAATATTTTTAAAAGTATTGAACCGCTCATCTCTGCTGATCAATGGATTCAGCCTTTCTATTCCAAGATGAATGTCTGATGTCAGTAATATTTTTAATGTATCCATTTTATC
>DINC01000066.1:41198-48760 GCA_002425885.1 Spirochaetia bacterium UBA5550
ATATAAAAGTGTCTTTTTTAATTATCGAAGAAAATCACCGCTTTCTTTAGTTAATCTTTCAAATACAAAAAGCGGGTGTGAACAGGTAACCAGGGGAATATTTGAAAAAGAAAAAAAGACTGTTTTAATGGCAGATAATGTTTTCATCGCGCTTTTAAAACAGTCTTATTGATTCTATTTTTGCCTGATTATGATTGCTTCTGTATACATTTCACTAAAGTATATACTTCCGCTTTTTTTAATCGGTACAACTGCATCACCACCGTATGCGCAAACATAGGGTTCAACAGCTTCTTTCACCTGTGACAGAGATGAAACAGGTAAAATCCCCGCATGGAGATCTTTAACTACACCGACTTCGATATAGTTCCCGGCAGGCAGATCTGTTATGATTTGATAATTACAGCCTGATACTGCATTGGCTGAATTATTTTTCACAAAAGTACCGGAGCCAGTTGAGGAGCAGCCGGTGTTGATTAGAAAAATTGATACTGCCAAAGCGAGTAGTTCTTTGTTTTTCATAAACCAACCTCTTTTTTTTGAGATTATATCATGAAGAGATTGAAAAGCAATACATATTAGCGCTTCGGGGAAAAAAATCTATTTTTTCTGGAGGTTGAAAAAGATCCTGGAAAAGGATTACATATTGTACGGGTTTAAGTTCTGTGCATAGGCAGTTAGGCCATCTGTTTTAACAGGCAATAATCTCTTTAATAACAAATTCCTTGCCGCTTAGCAGTTCAAAGTCCCGACTGCCGCAGTGAGGGCAGATACTTTTATTCTCAAGGAGGTTATAGATTTTATTGCAGTTTTTACACAGTCCATTACCCGGCAGTATTTCAATTTTCAGCTTTGTATCCTGCATGCTGGTGCCGTCAACTGCGGCAGGATAACACTCTTCGATGTAATGTGGAACAATGGATGACAATTCACCAATTTGAAGAACCACGGTATCGATCTTTGTTACTCCATTCTGCTCAGCGAAAATTTTTACTTTTTTGACCACTTCAAAAACAATTCCAAGTTCGTGCAATTTATTACTCCTGCTGCTATGTTTTATTTATACCGGAGGGGAACCCCCTCCGGTATAATTTAAAAATTTATGCTTCTTTTTTTAAAAATCCCCTGTCTGCGAAACCTATTTGCCTGTCAGAGTGTCTTTGATCGCTCTCACTGCAATCTTCCCTGCACGTTTTGCAGCATAAGGAATTATTTTCATCGGAAGCTCTTCAAACTCTCCGCCAAAAACGTTATGAACTTTCTTGAGGGAGATGGCATCAAATTTACATTTTGTGGTACACTGGCCGCAGCCGATACACATATATTCGTCAATCTGTACTGCACCGCAGCCGAAGCAGCGGGCTGTTTCCGCTTTTACCTGCTCTTCAGTAAATGTTACGCGGTTATCCTTGAATGACATTCTGTTTTTCTGAGTATGGCTCACTCTCTGTCTTGGAGTATTGTCATAACCCCCAATCACCAGATTGTTTTTGTCAAAGACCTGGTATTCTCTCCTGTCGCGTCCGAAGATAAGGCTCTGTCCCGGCTGAACAAATCTGTGAATAGAAATCGCTCCCTGTTTACCTGCAGCGATGGCATCTATTGCGAATTTCGGCCCGGTATAGGCATCTCCTCCGGTAAAAATATCGGGTTCAGCAGTCTGATAGGTAAAGCTGTCGGCCTGCACTGTGCGGTTATGGTTTAAAATTACCCCGCTTCCATCAAGGAGATTTCCCCATTCAATTGACTGGCCCACTGAAAGAAGCACAAAGTCCGCATCAATGATTTTTGTCTCTTTTTCATCATACACCGGGTTAAATTTACCGTCATTATCATAAACAGAGAGGCATTTCCGGAATTCAACGCCTTTAACTCTTCCGTTCTCGACAATAATACGCTTGGGGCCCCAGGAATTGTTAATAGCTATATCCTCTTCCAGAGCCTCTTCGATCTCTTCATGAAGGGCCGGCATCTGCTCCCGGTTTTCAATGCAGAACATCTCAACTTTATCAGCGCCTGTTCTCACTGCGGATCTGGCCACGTCTATCGCAACGTTTCCGCCTCCTATAACAATAACGTTACCGCTGAGTTTTATATCTTTCCCCAGGTTTACGTTGCGCAGAAATTCCACTCCGGCAATGACCCCTTCAGCGTTTTCACCTTCGATACCGATTTTTCTTCCGCCCTGGGCACCAATTGCGATATAGAAGGCTTTGAAACCCTGTTTTCGAAGTTCTGCAAGAGAGATGTCTTTCCCTACTTCAACTCCGGTTTTGAATTCCACACCAAGTTCCCTGAGCACTTCGATTTCAGCATTGACAACATCTTTTTCGAGCCTGAAGGAGGGGATACCAAGTGTCAGCATCCCCCCTAATTTTTCTTCCTTCTCAAAAACTGTAACCCTGTAGCCGTCTATCGCAAGGTAAAATGCACATGAAAGTCCGGCAGGGCCTGCGCCTATAACAGCGATGGGGAGGCCGAAATCGTGCCTTTTTTTAGGGACAAAACGCGTATCAGCATGGAGGTCTCTGTCCGCGATAAATTTTTTGATTTCATCCACAGCAATGGGATCATCAATATCACCGCGTGTACATTCAGATTCACATGCTCTGGGGCAGATGCGTCCGCATACTGCGGGGAAGGGGTTTTCTTTTTTAATAAGTTCCAGGGCTTCGCCGTATCTCCCCTGTGAAGCCATCTTTATATAACCCTGTACAGCTATGTGAGCAGGGCAGTTTGTTTTGCATGGAGCTGTCCCTGTTTCCACAACGTTTTTGCGGTTTATACGGTAATCATGATTCCATCTGTTGCTTGTCCAGACATGGTCAAGGATTTTTGCCTTTTCTTCAGGTTCTGGCAGCGGCGTTATTGTGCAGAGTTTCTGCCCCAGCTTGAGCGCGTTTGTCGGACAGTTCTCCACACAGAGTCCGCATGCCACACATTTATCCGGATCAACCTGCGCCCTGTAATTGGAACCGCATCCGTCGTATGCTTCGTAAAGTCCTGCGAGCCTTGTGGCAAAGCAGCTGCATGAACAGCAGTTGCAGATTGCAGCTGTTTCACCCTCACCTTCAACATTGGGCATCTGGTGGAGCAGCCCTTCATCTTCAGCTTTCCTGATGATTTCCATGGCCTCTTCCCGGGTAATCTCCCTGGCCCTCCCTGTGCGGATATAATACTCAGCTCCTGTGCCCATGGTGACGCACATATCTTCAGCGGTGTGCCCGCAGCCCTGGCCCAGAACCTTGCGTGCATTACGGCATGAACAGTCAGTAACAGCAAATTTATCATATTTATTAAGATAGTACGATATTTTTTCAAAAGGTACTGATTTCATGTCTGATGCAATTGCGCTTTCAATGGGTATAACCCTCATGGGGCTCTGTCCCATGGGGAGAACAGGGGCAAGCTCTGCAATTCTGATTCTTGTATATTCCTCGAAAGCTTTTCCGATCTGGGGGAATTTCGCCAGCTGCTCTCTGTTGTTGACCATCATCTCAAGTATGCCAGGAGCGAAGATCTGGACATAGAAAACATCTGTGCCGTTTTTATTGAAGACTTTACATACTCCTATCTGGGCAAGTTCCATTGCAAGTTTCCTGGTCTCTTCAATGGATTTGCCGCATCTCTTTGCAATCTCCTCAGCAGTTCTTTCTTTACGCAGACCCATTGCCAGTGCAACATCAGCCTGTTCATCGCTGACTACACATTCAAGTGCATAGTATTCCGGCGCGTTTTCATCTATTGTAAAAATCCTTCCGGGGAGGCCCCCTACCATTTTTGCAAGCTTAACAATTTTTTTCCTTAATGCCATAATGTTTACTCCAATATACTTTTTTTTATGCTACTAACTGGCTTTCCTATTCAGCCGGTGAATTCAGCCATTGTTTACTGCTCCTGCTTTTTCGGAAAAGTTGAATCGATTAACCTGAAGGGTTTTTTTGCTATTATCCTGAACTGGCGCTTAATGGCGTTTTTCATGACAATGGGCCTCAGTTCAAGCAGATCTACCCCTTTGCAGTCATATTTCTTTTTAAGAGATATGGCGTCAAATTTACATTTCAATGTGCAGGCGCCGCAACCGACACAGAGATAGGAGTCAACAACAGCGGCACCGCAGCCGAGGCAGCGTTCAGTCTCAATCCTGACCTGTTCCTCTGTGAATGTTTCCCGCAGATCTCTGAATGTTTTTTTAGATTCATTTCCGTCAATATGATGTAGTGACTGTCTCGGCATGCGGTCATAACCGTCAAGAGCGAGATCGTCCTTATCAAATGAAAGATAGTCTCTCTTTATCCTTCCCAGTGTGAGGCTCTGCCCGGGGTGAACATACCTGTGGATTGAAATGGCGCCCTCTTTCCCCTGAGCTATTGCGTCTATGGCAAATCGCGGCCCTGTGAGAGAATCACCCCCTGCAAATACATCAGGTTCCCCTGTCTGGAAAGTGACCGGGTCAGCCTGAATCGTCTGATTGGAGTTTAATTCAATTCCGGTTCCTGAAACAAGGTTCCCCCATACCATGGACTGACCCACAGATAGAAGCAGATAATCAGCCTTAACTGTTATTGTATCGTTTTCATCAAATACCGGGCTGAATCTTCTGTTTGTATCATAAACTGAAAGACATCTTTTAAATTCAACACCGGCAAACCTGCCGTTTTCAGTGATGATGCGCTTCGGGGCCCATGAATTGTTTATTACAATCCCTTCAGCAACTGCCTCTTCGATCTCCTCTTCAAGCGCAGGCATGCCGTCCCTTTTTTCGAGGCAGAAGATATCAGTTCTGGAAGAGCCGACTCTGAGAGCTGTGCGTGCGACATCTATCGCCACATTCCCGCCGCCGATTATAATAGTTCTCCCTTCAAGGGGCTTATGTTCGCCAAGACTTACACTCCGCAGAAAATCGACTCCGGTAATTACTCCATCCGCATCTTCACCTTCAAGGCCGAGCTTTTTCCCCCCCTGGGCACCAATGGCTATGTAAAATGCCTCATACCCCTGACGTCTCAGATCGCTGATGCTCAGATCCTTCCCGACTTCAACTCCGGTTTTGAATTCAACGCCAAGCTCTCTTAATATATCGATTTCAGCGTTAATAACGTTTTTCTCAAGCCTGAACGCAGGTATACCAAGAGTGAGCATTCCTCCAAGCATCCTCTGTTTTTCAAAAACAGTCACATTATATCCGTCGATGGCAAGGTAGTAGGCGCATGAAAGCCCCGCAGGCCCCGCGCCGATTACAGCAATCCTGTTCCCGTAATCATGTCTTTTCTTCGGGATAAACCTGGTCTCATTTTTCATATCCTGATCGGCAATGAATTTTTTAATCTCATCAATTGCCACCGGAGAGTCAATCTCTCCCCTTGTGCAGGCTGATTCGCATTTTCTCGGGCATATACGTCCGCATACAGCGGGGAAGGGGTTTTCATGTTTGATAAGTTCAAGAGCATCAGTGTATCTCCCCTGGGATGCAAGTTTTATATAACCCTGAACCGCTATGTGCGCAGGGCATTCAGCTTTGCATGGGCTTGAACCTGTCTCTAAAACAACCTGTTTGTTGGTCCTGTAGTCCGGGTTCCATTTATCCTCTCCCCACTCCCTGCTCCTTGGTGTTTCATGTCTTTTTATTTCAACAGGTTTTGTTGAGCAGATTTTCTGTCCTAACTTTACAGCATTAACAGGGCATACTTCAACGCACTCGCCGCATGCCACGCAGTTCTCCTGCCTGACTTCAGCAGCATAGTTTGATCTCACCATGTCGTTGTTGTAGAACATCCCGGCTGTCCTCAGTGAGAGGCAGCTGCAGCCGCAGCAGTTGCATATCGCGTGAGTATGGTCATACCCCTCCGTGTTAGGGATCTGGTGCATGAGTCCGTTCTCTTCAGCTTTTCTGATAACTTCAAAAGCTTCATTCCGTGTGAT
Source organism: Spirochaetia bacterium UBA5550 (assembly GCA_002425885.1). Classification (GTDB taxonomy): domain Bacteria; phylum Spirochaetota; class UBA4802; order UBA4802; family UBA5550; genus UBA5550. The sequence continues at coordinate 47,121 of DINC01000066.1, forward strand.
CTGACGTCCTCTCCCGGTTCTGATGTAGTATTCAGCAGCATGACCCATCTGTATGCACATATCCTCTTTGAGGTGGCCGCATCCCTCACCCATTGCTTCGCGGGCTGTTCGGCATGCGCAGTCTGATACTGAAAAAATTTCATTATCATTCAGAAATTTGGAAACCTCCTCGTAAGAAGCTCTTCTTGTTTCCGCCATGATGGACTGTTCAATGGGTATTACGCGCATGAGGCCCATCCCTATGGGGAATACTCCGGCTGAGAGCGGCCCTCTGATTCTTCCGTATGCTTCAAAGGCTTCGGCAATCTGCGGGTGTTTTTTTACGTTTTCGAGGTTGTTGGCCATCATCTCCATTACACCGGGGATCCAGGTTTCAAGCCAGTACCTGTCAACACCGTTAATGTTGTTTACAAAGCAGACTCCGTCAACAGAGAGCTGCCACAAAAGTTCTGATACACGCTCAACAGGCTTGCCGCACATCTTTGCGACCTCTTCAGCGCTCCTCGGCTCGCGCAGCTTCAGGCAGAGACCGACTTCAGCCATCTCCTCTGTCACAACGGGCTCAAGTATCCTGTATTCGGGATCTCCGGGTTTTATACCTCTTTTCGATCCTGTTTTTGTACGGTTTATGTGATTAGCAAAATCCAGCAGCTTTTTATTAAATGTTTCTATCTTTATATTCATATTCATATCCCTTGCTTATCATACAGTATAAGTTATTTTTTCCAGTCAGCCACTTCGCTGCGCAGCCAATCAGCCCATTCATCTATCCCTTCACCTGTCTTTGCAGAGATGGGTATAATTTTTATATCAGGGTTTAGCTTTCTTACGCGCTTCTTCACTTCATCAAGATCGAAATTGAAATAATCCATGGCATCAATTTTATTGATAAGCAGGACGCTTGAAATTGAGAACATCAGCGGGTATTTCAGGGGTTTATCATCACCTTCGGGAACGCTCAGTATCATGGCGTTTTTTGATGCGCCTGTGTCAAATTCGGCGGGGCATACAAGGTTTCCGACATTTTCAAGTATGATGCAGTCCATCCCTTCAGTGCCTATGCCTGCAAGTCCCTGCCTTGTCATGTCTGAATCAAGGTGGCACATACCTCCGGTGTGGAGCTGAATTACTTTTGCTCCGGTGAGGGAGATGGTATTAGCGTCAACATCAGAGTCAATATCAGCTTCCATAACTCCGATATTCATTTCTTCTTTGAGAGCTTCGATTGTCCGTACAATAGTTGAGGTCTTGCCGGAACCTGGAGACGCCATCAGGTTTAATAAAAAAGTTTTACTCTTTTTTAATTCATCCCTGAGCAGGGCTGCTCTTTGATCGTTGTTGTCAAATACGCTCTGTTTAATTTCGAGAATCTTGTAAGGATTCATATTCATAAAGACTACCTCTGGTGGAAAAAATTATTTTTATTTGGACCTCCATTTCACAAATGATATTCAATGTTCCGCGTTTCTCTAAAGTTTAAGTTTTTTATATTTATTCAGCTTTTTCATCTGTAAAAGCTGAATAAATAAAATGTCAGAAATAGAGAAATGTAAATAAGGGAAAATTCTGTATTTATAATGGGGGAATTCCCTTAAGTGTTGTCGGTGCGCTGTATAACAGTGCAGCAGTTGGCTATACGC
>DINC01000087.1 GCA_002425885.1 Spirochaetia bacterium UBA5550
GGAAGATGTCTTCATCGAAAGATATCTCCTCTTCAACAGGGGCTGCTTTTTTTACAGGTTTCTCATCAATAAGAAAATCGTCATCAAATGATATCTCTTCCTCTGAAGATATCGTCTCCTCTATCTCAAGGTTAATGCCGTTAGCAGATTTTTTTTCAGGTGAGGCGGCCGGTTCTTCAAAAAAAGCATCTTCGCTTCCAAGGTCATGTTCGAATGAGGTCTCTTTAACCGCAGTTTCTCTGAACTCCTGATCTCCCCCCTTTTCGTCAAAAAAGAGATCTCCGGATGCCGGTTTCTCTTCCTGCTTCCTGTTGTCGAATATATTTTCTGTTCCGCATTTAGGGCAGGTAAAAGCGAACTTTCTGTTTGCCACTTTGCTGTCATCAACAGCGAATGCGGATACGCAATTTGTACACCTGACAATCATTTTCTGCTCCTGTTACTTTATCTGCCCGGGAATAACTTTTCGTTTACGTTGTGCTGAATAATTATGGGAGATATGGGGAGAAACAGGATCATAAACCATTTCATGTCCCTTCCGTTCATCATCTCCGACTTCTGCATATACTTTAGATTAAGATACAGGCTCCATACGCCAAAAGTGAAAATCGTAAGCAGAATGTTCATCACAGGGTCGTCGCCGAATACTCTGCTGGTTCTTGCAAGCCACCAGAAATAATAAGTTCCCAGTGTAATTATTATCAGAAGGAACATTACCATCAGGTTATTTTCAGGTATATACTCGTGCATCTCTCTACCTTTTTCATTAATGNNATCATATTAACGGTAATAATAGCCCTATATCTTAAGACTTTTTTTAATTATCGGGGCGCTCCTTTATCTTAACATAGAGTTTCCTGATCTCCCTGTTTCTCCATACAGAGATTTCAAGAGTCTCTCCAACCTGTGATTCCTCAACTGACTGCATGAGGTCAGAGGTTTTCCGGATATTTTTATCTTTTACTTTAATAATGACATCACCCACAAGTATGCCGCCGAGTTTTGCCGGGCTGTTCTTGTTGACCTCTCCTACAAAGGCGCCTTCATTTTTTTCGAGCCCTATCTGTTTAGCATCCTCATCAGAGATAACAAGAATACTGACGCCAAGGTAGCCTCTCTTCACCTTTTTATGTTTCTGAAGCTGGGAGAGAACAGATTTTGCCGTGTTTACAGGGATTGCAAAACCTATACCCATGTATCCGCCGCTTTTGGAGTAAATCATCCTGTTGATCCCTATAACCTCTCCATAGATATTGATGAGAGGCCCGCCTGAGTTACCGGGATTGATTGAGGCATCTGTCTGGATGTGAGAGCCCCCCATGAAATCAACATCCCTCCTGCCGATGGCGCTTATCACACCAACTGTAAATGTTTTGTCAAGGCCGAAGGGGTTGCCTATGGCGATTGCCCAGTCCCCCACCTGAACTTTGTCTGAATCGCCGAAATAGGCGGGGTTCAGTTTCCCTTTCGGCTCAATTTTAAGGAGGCCGATATCTGTTTTTTCATCTGAGCCCACAACCCTGGCAGCATAGGCCTGACCGTTTATACTTACTGTGATTTTATCAACACCATTGATTACATGATGGTTTGTGCATATATATCCGTCTTCAGAGATTATAAACCCTGTGCCAAGGCCTGTTCTCCTCTGCACCTGGGACTCTCTCCCTCTGCCGAAAAACTCCCGCATCACAGGATCATCGAAAAAGGGGTTGCGCACCCTGACAAGCTGTTCAGTTGTAATAAACACAACGCTGTCCTTGTAGAGTTCGAATATCTTTCTGAATGTTGACTGTATTTCAAATGCCTTTGAGGATTCAGCTTCTGACTTAAGGGGAGATTCACCTGAATTACCAAAAAGTGTCCCTGCGGTGTCTCTGCTGCATGAAAAGTGATTTATCCCTGCCGCAAGAACAATCAGTATTACCGGTATTATGTATGCTGTTTTTTTCATAAATTATTGACCTCTTTTATTCCATATCTCTCTGCAGTTTATCAAGTCTCTCTTTTTTCTCACGCTCTTTTTTAAGCTCCTCTCTGAAAATATACCTGTCATCGCGTGAACCGTCATAGTTAATAGACTCGATATCAACCATGGGGTGCTCCTTTTTATCCTTGCATGCAGGTATTATTAAGGCCGGAATCAGCAGGAGCAGCATTATTTTTTTCATTATTCTCTTCATCTTTCTTTCAAAATCAGGTCTGGAGTCCTGTTACAGTTCAATATATCAATTATAAAGTATATACAAAAAAATACAAATAATTTTCGCCCCCCCTGGCCCCCCCTGAAAAAAAGGGGGGAATGAAATGTAAAGTGAAAACTGAAAATTGTTATTTAAGAACATCTTCAATGACGAAGTATATATAAGGCATAATATATCATGAAAGAGTTCACATACAGATTAGAGGACGCAAAAAGCGGCGGTAAAACAATTATCATAAGCCGTGACTGTAAGGAGTTTCCGCTCCACAGCAGGATTGATCCTCTGCGGGAGGGGGAGAAAAACGCCCCTGAATTTAATCCGGACAAATATGATCTTCTAATAGTTCTCGGCTGCGGTCTGGGTTATCATCTCATGGGGCTAAGGGATAAGGTTTCCGGTTATAAAAAGATTATTGTTATAGATATAATCTCCGGGCTTGAAAGAGATCCGGCAGGGGGAGAGTTCTTTGAGTATCTAAGATCATCAGCAAACCTGACATTTATTACGGGTGAGGAGCCGGAGAGAGTTGAGGCGCGTCTTACAGAGATGATTGATCTTAACGCGTACAGAGGTGTGCAGGTTGTGGAACATACCGGTTCATTCAGATTGTTCACAGAGTATTATGAAGCAGTAAAAAGCTCTGTCAAAAGAATTCTTGATAAGAAGAGCGGTGATAAAGCCACAGTCAAAGCCTTCGGCAGCATCTTCCTCCGCAATGCACTTAACAACATGAAGAATATTGACAAGCTTGAGCCTGTTTCATCCCTTGCAGGGAGATTCAGCGGGAGCAGCGCACTTATTGTTTCTTCCGCTCCCTCAGTTGAAGATTATATTAATGATATAAAGAAGTTCCGTGACAGATTTTATATAATAGCAGTGGACTCAGCTCTCCCCATGCTTCGTGAACATGGGATTAAACCTGATTTTGCTGTATCAATAGATCCGCAGCATAGAATAGCAGAACATTTTTCAGGGCATGAGGGGCGTGGTACTCTCCATATTTTTTCCATCGTATCCCCGCCGGCAGTTGTTGAGAGATACGGAGGTTATCTTTCGCTTAACTCTCATCCGGTTTCGCAGATTATTGAGGAGTTCTATCCCGGCGCAGTGGGCTCAATTGATTCAGGTACAGGGTCTGTGGCTGGTGATGCTTTATGTTTTGCTCTCCTTGCAGGTTTTGGAAATATCGGCATGACAGGATTTGATTTCTCCTTTTCGCGGAATATAATATATGCAAGGGGGACCTCCTATCAGAAGAGGTATTCTCTCTTTTTCAATAACAGGTTTGTAACGCCTGAAGGTTTTAATGCCGCTTACATTTTTAGAGGGAGCGGATCACTGAGGGTTCAGGGGAGATACACACGGAGGTCATTCCTCGGGTACAGGGATTCACTTGTGAAGCTCATCAGTGAGAGATGTGCCGCTCCTCCGGTGATTATAAACAGCAGAGGAATTCCTGTGTCAAAGGGCCGCTACATGAATATGCAGAAGTTCGCTGAGATCTGCGTAAGCTGTAAAGTTCCCCCGGCTCTGCACCCCGGCAATCATGCAAAATTAAAAGAGATCATTGACATTAAACGTATCAATGATTTTCTGGCAAAGGGCGAAGTGAAAGAGGAGCTGCTGAGACACTCACTTGGAACTGAGACGGTTGATAAGAGAGGGGAGAGGTTCTTCAGAATTGTAAGCGGTTAGTTTATTACGGGAGAAAAACCTGTTCATTTAGACGACTGCAGTGCCGTATGTCATTCCGAACGAATGTGAGGAATCTGTTTTACGGAGTTATAATAGCACATTACGGCCAGCCCCCTAAATCTACCCCAGGAGTACTTTGTCGCTACGCTTGGGCGCCCCGGAGGGTAAGCCCCCTAAATCCCCCGGAGGGGGACTTTATAAATGTATTGATTAATAAATAATCAGGCCTTTTCTAAACCAATAATAAACAGATATAGTTTATAAAATAAAAGCAATATATATCAAAAGAGGAGCAAATCCGGCATAGAATTAAAAACCTCCTGCACTTACAACAAAACAGACCAGAATTCAAATTCAGTAATTATGACGGACAATATTATGATACAAAAAATCAGATCAATATACCAGGGGAAAGGGGGAGTGGCTGAGATGCTTGCCATTGCCATCCCCATGATCATTTCAACAGCCTGCGATGGTGTAATGACATTTACAGACAGGTTCTTTCTTGCAAAGCTTGGCCCTGAGCAGATGAATGCAGCAATGGGTGGAGGTGTGATGCTCCAGACCCTTATGTTTTTTTTCGTGGGGCTTGTGGGGTATTCAACTGCGCTTTCAGCTCAATATTACGGCTCCGGCAAAAGGGAGTTTGCCCCTGTTGCAGCATTCCAGTCGATGCTTGTTGTAGCTGCATCATATCCCGTAATCCTTGCTCTTGTCCCCTTTGTGAAGTATCTCTTTACCGTGATGGGCGTTCCTGAATCGCAGATAGGGTATCAGTGTGATTATGTTGATGTGCTGGCTCTGGGGGTTTTCCCCGCTCTGATGCGTCATGCCCTGAGCTGTTACTTTTCCGGTATAGGGCGCACAAAGGTTGTGATGTTCGCGACACTGACAGCCATGGTTGTCAATGTCGCGCTTGATTATATATTAATCTTCGGTAATTTCGGCGCCCCTGCTCTTGGGATTAAGGGCGCTGCAACTGCAACAATTTGCGGCAGCATATCCGCTGTGATGATACTGGCCTATGCCTACTTCAGGAGGGAGCACAGGGCAGAGTTCAGCGTTATGAAATCATTCAGGTTCGATTCAACTGTGATGAAGCAGCTTCTCTATTTCGGGTATCCTGCGGGTGTGGAGTTTTTCCTTAACTTCTGCGCGTTTTCACTTATGATTCTGATTTTCCATTCACAGGGTGATGCTGTTGCCACTGCCAGCACAATTATGTTCAACTGGGATCTTGTTGCATTTATTCCCCTCCTGGGAATTGAGATTGCTGTGATAAGTTTAGTGGGGAGATACATGGGAGCAGGGGAGCCTGACATTGCGCACAGGTCTGCTATGTCGGGTATACGCACAGGTATATGGTACTCCTGCCTTATGCTTGTTGCATTTGTGTTTCTCCCGGAAATTCTTGTGAATGTTTTCCGCCCGGAAGGGGAGAGCGCTGTTTTTGACAGCGCAGTTCCAACGGCAGTTACAATGATCAGAGTAGCTTCGGTTTATGTTCTTGCTGAATCTATGATGGTTGCGCTCATCGGCGCGCTCCGCGGAGCAGGGGACACCCACTGGACAATGATGGCATCTGTCACTTTTCACTGGTGTTCAGTGCCTGTGCTTTACGTGATGTTCAACTGGTTCGATTTGTCTGCGGTTTCAGTATGGTCAGCGCTTGTAGCCGGTTTTATGTGTTTCTGCGTTGTTCTTTTTTTCAGGTACAGGAGCGGGAAGTGGAGAGAGATTAAGGTGGTGTGAGGTTATATTTCGGATCTGCGGAGCTTTTCCCGGAACTTCTTTTCTTTATCAGTCAGTACCATATCTGTAAATTCGGTTATTTCCTGAAGCCATAAAAGTTTCTCTTCTGTTGAGAGCTTCATGTATTCCTTAATTTTGTCATCTTCAATGGTGTAGCTGTATCCGTAATTACTCATTATTGCTCTCCATGAAGAGGCGGAGTTTTTCCAGTACTGAATTTACAAGGTCTATATTTTCTCTGTCAAGAGAGATGATTATATCGATATCCTGAGTGACACGGGGTATTCCATGAAGGTTTACAGATAGTCCCCCTGCAATCATATATCTGATTCCGCTGGTATGGAATTCTTTTAATAAATCGAAATAATACATCTCTCTTCCGGTGTCCTCATGTTAAAATAGAATTTCATCCGGAAGTATTTGTCAATAAATCTTTCAGGTGTTCTAATTATGACTGAGAGCCTTCTGATTGAAATTGTATCAGCGCTGATGTAGAAAATATTGAAATCAACTGAATCTGTGTTGGTTTCAATATGATTTGTATTGAATTCAACTGAATCTGTG
>DINC01000361.1 GCA_002425885.1 Spirochaetia bacterium UBA5550
ATAAATTTATAGTATTAAATATAAAATTTAGATTATCAGGTGCTTAAGTCAAGATATTTTTGGCAGTAGTGTCTTATGATATAAAAGAAGGATTTTAATTGACAACATCCCTGCCGGTTTAAATATCAATGAAAAGTTTTGTAATTTGCTGTATCCTGGGAAATTTACTAACAATATATATACGGAAATTAAAATGAAGAAAGTATCAATAATAATCATCTTTTTGCTGATAATAATTCATATTTCATGCGGCGGGAAAAAGAGTGAAACACCGGTAATTCCTGAAAATTCAGAAGGGAAACCTGTTGCGGTAATTATAACTCCCAATACTGCTATGAGAATTGATCCTCTTATCTTCTCTTCGAGGGTAGCGCTGCTGAAGAAAGGGGAGGTTGCGGAGGTTCTTGAAAGATCCAGCGAAGAGAAGAATATAGGGAACAGCAGAAACTACTGGTATAAAGTACGGCTTGCAAACGGAGTCTCAGGGTGGATATACGGCGTGAATATAACTATTCTCGATGATTCAAACAGGGGGAATGTGGAGTCCTATCTCAGCCAGTTCTGGGAAAAGGAGACAGAGGAGCTCAGCAGCGCTCTGCATGGAAAGTGGTGGAGCGTGAACAGGTTTAATGATTTCACTAACCACTGTCTTGAAATATATAAAGACGGTAAGTACAGGTCTTATATTAAAGGAGCATCAAAGAAGCTTGAAGGGGATTATAATTTTGATTTTAATAATAATCAGATTATATTTCTCGGCGAGACATCTTTCACCGGAAATCTGAGTTATGTTAAGAGGGGTGAAATCTACACACTTTTTAATGATTCCGAAAAAGATGAGATAAAGTTTAAAATGATTAATACAAATCCTGAGTCCGATGATGATGTAATGAAAGACGATAAACAGGACGAATCCGAAACTAAGAAGCAGGAAAATGAAGGTTAGACTGAATAAATATCTTACACTCTGCAGCCTCGGTTCCCGAAGGAAGGTTGAAGAGCTTATAGTGGCAGGGACTGTTCAGATAAACGGCTCTGTTGTGACGAATCTTGCTACTATTATAGATTCTGAAACTGACAGGGTAAGCTGCAACGGTGAACTGCTGAATCCTATTGATAAAAAATTTTACCTGATACTGAATAAGCCAAGGGGATACGTTACCACTCTTATGGATGAAAAAGGGCGGGCTACAGTAATGGAACTTATTCCGGAAAGGTATGTTAATGCAGGAGTAATGCCTGTGGGGAGGCTTGATATGGATACAGAGGGCCTCCTTATTTTTACCAATGATGGAGACCTGGCTTACAGGCTAACAAGACCATCCTTCAAGGTTCAGAAAGAGTATGTTGTGGACCTTGACAGGCCGATACAGGAGATCGACAGGCTTCGAATTGAAAAAGGTTATTTTGTACACCAGATTAAAGTAAAGACAGGGGCTGCAACTGTTACAGTCCTTGGTAAAACAGGATACACTGTAAGAATGATTATAAGTGAAGGGAAGAAGAGGCAGATAAGATATTCCTTTAAAAATCTCGGGTATAAAGTGGTTAAGCTTAAAAGAATTTCATACGGCCCCATTTCTCTCGGGAGATTGAACAGGGGAGAGTACAGGCTTTTAAAAGAATCCGAGGTTAAGCAGCTCTGGAAGAGTACAGGGCCTGGTAAAACAGAGAATTCAAAAAAGGAAGATATAAATAAAAGGGGCCGGTAGATTCAGCCCCTTTTTAATTGCCGGAAATAGATCACCCTATTGCGGAATTCCCCTTTTCCCCTGTACGGATTCTTAAACATTCCTGAAGGTCGAAAATAAATATTTTACCGTCACCCACCTCCTTCTCCGGAGCCGCTTTCATTATGGCATTTATGGCAGGCTCAAGGTATTCGTCATTAACAGCAATTTCTATCTTTGTTTTCCGGAGAAGATTGTCAACCTCGGTTACCCCTCTGTAGACTTCTGTAACACCTTTTTGCCTGCCGCATCCCAGGACATCGCTCACTGTCATGAGGTGAATATCATTTTTTTCAAGTTCGTGTTTAACTTCAAGGAGACGATGCGGCCGTATAACTGCTATTATATATTTCATATTAATCCTCCATTTTCTAATCCATCAGTGTATAGCCGGCTTCATGATGCTGACTGAGATCCAGGCCGATTTTTTCATCCCGAGATTCAACCCTCATTCCTATCAGAAAATCGGTTATTTTAAAGAGTATGAATGTCCCTGCTGCTGCAAAAATTACTGCAACAGCCACGCTCAAAGCCTGAACCGGGAGCTGTGAAGGGTTGCCGTTAAAAAGGCCGTCTGCGCCTCCGATCTCTTTTGATGCGAAAAGGCCTGTGGCAAGAGCACCCCATATCCCTGCCATGCCGTGCACACCGAAAACATCAAGAGTATCATCATATCCGCATTTTTTCTTGACATAAGTGACAAATATAAAACCGAGAAGGCTTCCTCCTGCGCCAATAGCAATTGAAGCCATGGGAGTTACAAAACCTGCAGCCGGAGTTATGGCTACAAGCCCGGCTACGGCACCGGTTATTACACCCAGGACTGTGGGTGTTTTATGTATAAACCAGTCCAGAAGCATCCATATCAAAACTGCTGCTGCGGCTGCAGTGTTCGTATTGATAAAAGCGGAAACAGTCTGCTCCTTCACAGCAAGAGCGCTCCCCGCATTAAATCCGAACCATCCGAACCAGAGAAATCCTGCACCAAGAACTGCAAAGGGGAGATTGTGCGGGGATGGCGATGATGCTCCGCCGTGTCTTTTCCCGATCATTAACGACATCACAAGAGCCGATATACCTGCTGTTATATGGATAACTGTGCCGCCGGCGAAATCAAGCACACCTTTATCAAATAGCCAGCCGCCGGGTGCCCATACCCAGTGTGCCATTGGATCATAGATGAAAGTTGACCAGAGTATTATGAAAAAAAGAAAACCTGTAAATTTTATCCTTTCAGCAAAAGCCCCCACCATGAGTGCCGGAGTAATTACTGCAAACATCATCTGAAAACATACAAAAAGCTGATGAGGAATAGTCTGTCCTTCAAGAGGCTTAAGCCCTACGTTGTTAAGAAAGAACCATTCATATCCTCCGATTACTCCGCCTTTGTCGGGCCCGAAGGCGAGGCTGTACCCGAAAAGAATCCACTGTATTGAAATAACAGCAAGTATAACCATGCACTGCATCAGTATAGACAGAATATTTTTTTTTCGAACAAGTCCGCCGTAAAAAAAGGCAAGTGTCGGAGTCATTAGCACAACCAGAGCTGTTGCAACAATGACCCAGGCCGTATCTGCACCATTAATCATATTATTCCTCCAGAATATTTTAATGATGATTTGATCTGTTTAAAAAGGATAGTCAAGCTGTCATAATTTACAGACTGTTATACGGTGATTATTTAACGATGATGTAACAGAAAATAGTATCCGGCAGGTATTCGCATAACGCATAACGCCGGATTGTTACAGCGGTATTAAATTTTAACATTGGAGACACATGGAGGTAAAGAAAAAGACCGCTTCGGGCGGTCTTTTTGTGTTGGCTGATTTAAGTCTGTTTTATTTCTTTGCAGGTTTTTTCTTCGCCGTTTTTTTAGCAGCTGGACTGGTTTTAGGTGCAGCTTTTTTTACTGCCGGTTTTTTCACTGCTGTTTTTTTGACAGATGCCTTAGCTTTTGGTGCGGCTTTTTTAGCAGCAGGCTTAGCTTTCGGTGCGGCTTTTTTAGCAGCGGGCTTAGCTTTTGGTGCGGCTTTTTTAGCAGCAGGTTTAGCTTTTGCTGCGGCTTTTTTTGCAGCGGGTTTAGCTTTTGGTGCAGCTTTTTTTGCAGCGGGTTTAGTTTTTGCGGCCGGCTGTTTTTTTTCAGCAGCTTTAGGTGTACCTTCGAGATTTTTGATAATCCATCCTGTTATGTCCCGCAAAACTTTTTCACGCTCTTCTGCTGTTTCATTCATTGTTTCATGATAGAGCCCTTCGTAAAGGTAGAGCTTTTTATTTACGGATGATACTGAATTGTAAAATTCTTCTGTTGCTTTATAATCAGCAATACTATCGCTTTTGCCGTGAAGCAGGAGTAAAGGTTTTCTTATGCTTTTTGCGTTTGCCATACATTCTTCTGTTGCTCTTATGAATTCCACGGTCCATCTGGCAGAAACCCTGTCGTGAATCATCGGGTCATTTTCGTAAGCGCTGACTACTTCTTTGTCATGAGAAATGCCTTCAGCACTTAAACCGTTAGGGAAAGAGATTGAGCCAATTCTTGATGAGAAAAATGATGCGAGGCTTTTTTTCCATTCCGGAACTTTAAATGCAGGGGCAAGTCCCGGAGATGACATAACAATAAGAGAAACATCATCAGGATATGTCATTGAATATCTTGCTGCTATTACTCCCCCCATACTGTGTCCGAGAAGAATAATGGGAAGCCCGCGGTTCTCCTCTTTTATAAATTCAATAAACAGCTTAAGATCATAAACATAATCCATGAATGAATCGACGTGGCCTCTTTTGCCGTCAGATTTTCCGTGGCCCCGGTGATCAATTGCAAAAACAGATATTTTTTTACCTGCGATACTGTTTAAAAGATTTCCGTATCTGCCTGAGTGCTCACCCAGTCCATGTGCAATAATGAGTACAGCCCTGGCTTTATCAACAAGCCATTTCTGAAAAAAGATTTCTACGCCCCCTTTGCCGGTGAAACTTCCTGTATCATGACTATATGATTCCATACATTTACCCCTTGTTTTAACTTAAGTTATATTATACAGATTATAAAAATTTTAACTTTGTCAATAAAATATCGGCTGAATAAGAGGAAGTTATACAAATATTTTAAATTACTTTAATCGGTCCGTGTACTGTGCCTTCAATAAACTGTCTTACGAAGGGATTGGTGCTGTTTTTAATCTCATCGGGCTTTCCTGTTTCAATGATTGTGCCTTCATAAAGCATCGCAATCCTGTCAGCGATCCTGTATGCTGACTTCATATCATGTGTAACAACGATTGAAGTTATACCGTAAATATTTTTCATCTCTTTGATAAGCCTGTCAACAGCGCCCCCTGTAATAGGGTCAACTCCTGTTGTGGGTTCGTCATAAATCATAATTTGCGGTTTAACTGCAATTGATCTGGCAAGAGCGGCACGCTTCTGCATCCCGCCTGAAAGATCTGAGGGCAATAATCCGCCCGCTCCGGCTAATCCTACGTTATGAAGAGACTGCTCAACAACAGGTTTAACTTCATCTTCAGAAATTCCTTTTCTCCTGAGGCCGAAAGCAACGTTATCATAGATATTCATTGAATCGAAAAGTGCCGCACCCTGAAAAAGAATCCCGTATTTTGAAATAATCCTGCTTCTTGTTCCAAAATCGCTTCCGGTAAAGAGTTCATCGTCAACAGTTATTGTCCCTGAATCAGGTTCGATCATCCCCACGAGATGTTTCATTATCACTGATTTGCCGGTTCCGCTTTTCCCGATTATACAGAGAATTTCCCCTTCATAAACATCAAGGGTTAAACCTCTTAATACGCGGTTTTCTACGAAAGATTTGTGCAGATTGTTTATTGAGATTTTA
>DINC01000362.1 GCA_002425885.1 Spirochaetia bacterium UBA5550
TATAGATATGTATAACTGGAAGATTGAAGCAGTTAAGACTATAGAGAATATACAGCCGGGTAAAGAATGGTACCCGGCCATATATTAAACGAGCTATTTAAATCAATTTTTATTTGCAATCATCTCCGCAAGCATCCCTACTGTCAGAATATTGAGACCGGACAGGGTAATCAGTACAGAAATTGTATCGATATTTTTATAAAGTATCACTTGTACAAGTATCATGATAATACCGCCAAAGAGAAGAGGCAGACTGATCGGCAGAAACACTTTAAGCGGATCAAAAAACATAACAGTGCGTATAATAAGTTTAACAAAATTCAGTGTATCATAGAAAGGCCTGATTTTAGACTTCCCCTTCCTCTGGTGATAATTAATAGGGACATATTTCACCTGATAACCTTTGGCAAGCATCGAAATTGTTATTGTTGAAGTAAACGAAAATCCCTCGGGGAGAAAATGTATAAACCTCTCCACAACCTCTTTTTTCATAATCCTGAGACCTGAGTTCAGGTCTGGAATTTTGGTTCCGGTCATAAAATTAGCCAGCTGGTTTATTACCCACTTCGGAGGCTTCCTTATAAGAGGAATTTTAACAGATTCACCTGTTCTTGCGCCCACCAGCATATCAAGGTCATTTTCAATAACATCGCGAAAGAATTCGGGGATGCGTTCATCTGGATAAGTTGCATCAGCATCTGTTATAGCTATATATGGATATTGTGAAGCTTTAATCCCGGTTTTTAAAGCAGCTCCATACCCGCGGTTTTTCATGTGATGAACCACTTTCAGGTCTTTATCTCTGGAAATACCTTTCAGTATATTTTCAGTTCCATCAGTGGAGCCGTCATTCACTATGATAATTTCGAAGTTGAAGTCCCTGCAGTTCTTTTTAATCTCTTTCAAATGGATAATACTGTTTTCGATAGCACCTATTTCATTATATACTGGAACTACCAGTGTTAATCCTGCTTTCATTGATTCCTCTGTTTTGTAAAATTCGGTATAATTAAAAGTGAATAATCACTTCACTATATGTCAAGATAATTATAAGGCTTTAAAAACACGCATTATTCCGGTTTTTCATGAATATCAGGTATTTTTCCCGGTTTATTCTCTTTATCTCCGGAGCTTCCAAACATCATAAAAGTATTCACAATCCACCCATGAATAGCAAGTATGGGATTTAACGCGAAAAATGATAACGAAAACAATACCGCAGCCTCTTTCCCCAGGCCTATATTGCTGAAAAGATAAATCATAACGGCCTCTCTGACTCCAAGACCGGAGATTGAAATAGGGACTACGGCAGCAAGGCTTGTGAGCACAACACATAAAATATTATATGTAAAATTCATTTCAATGTTGAAGCTCTTCTGAATTGAGTAAGCCATAATAAAATAGAACAGATAACTCACGAAAGTTATCACAGCAGCTCCACTGACAACTTTTATACTGGTAATCATAGTAACCATATCATTGATAAAACCGGAGATGTTGCTCTTGATTACCGGATAAAATTTTTTGGGAATTACAAACTCACTCAACCTGGAAACAATATTGCGGATAGATTTCATTCTAATCAGAATTATACCCCCGGCTCCTGCAATAACAAGCATAATCAGGAAACCGATAAATCTGAATTCAAAAAGATTACTGTATAAAGGATAAAGGATAAAGAGGAGAGCAACGCGTATACCAATATCATATAGCCTGTCAACAACTACAGATACGAATCCTCTCCCCAGATTTTCGAATTTGTCCTGAAGATATATGGCCTTGGATATCTCCCCTACCCTTCCAGGTGTAACTGTTCCGAAATAATAACCCCAGAGATAGACATAAAACGTCTTTGATACAGGGAGATGAACTCCCTGACTCCTCATTAAAAAATTCCATCTTATCGATTTTAAAGATATATTCAGCATTAAAAAAGGGTAAGCAAGCAGCAGGTACCAGTAGTTTACATTTGCTAAATGCTTTATCACCTCGTTAAAATCAATTTTCCAGAGGATCACAGCCAGTAATAACGAACCGATAAAATTCAGATATTTAATCTTTTTTTTCAATTGAAATGCCTACTTTAATATAATATTTGATAGTGCGTCACGCACTTACCGGGGCGCCCCTGCTGGGCTCTTTAAGGAGCTTTGCCCCTGAACCTCTTTTTAACTATTAAACCTTAACTAAGTCAAATTATCAATTCCGCAACTTACCGATAGTCAGCTGGTATAAACCTGAAGGGAAAACAAGGTATNNAATTATATTCAGAGAAACTGTCCAGAAAACTTTTCGAGGGTGTTGCAGCATCTTCTTTATAGGCTGCATAAAAAGCAGTGATATCATCTTCTATATCTATCATTTTTTCTATTCTCATCAGATGAAAAACTGAAGATACCAGAACAACTTTTTTAAAATTATGCTCTTTAATAATTTTTTCAGCTTCCCGCCAGTTGTTGATTGTATCCCTGGAGGTCATATCATGGAAAATAACTAACGGGTTGGCCCCCATCTCCACAGCCTTCTTTGCCATCAGTGCTGAGCCGTAAAGATTCTTTAAAGGCCTCCACCCTCCGACAAAAATAATATTTCTGCCGATTCCGTTTTTATACAGATCAACCGCAAAAGACAGCCTTCTGAGTGACTCCTCTGAAATATTTCCATCATCATCAAAATCACCGAAGAAAACGACAAGCGCATCAATATTCTGACCGGCATGCTTTTCATATCCGGAAAAACTCTGTGCAGCATGAGATTCCAGTAATAAAAAAGCCAGCATGTAAACCATAAGCAGGGCCAGAGTATAAATAAAAAATTTTTTCACCTGTCTGTTAACTATCCCCCTTGACCATTATAAATGTTCTTCTTAAAGCAATCATGCTTTTTATAAACTGCGGAAGATATTTTTCAAGGAAGCTGTCAATTGATACTGAGAGTTTGTTATTAAAGGGAAGAATAATTGTGCTGTTCTCTTCCAGTATTTTCATCCTGTTTTTTCTGAAGCATTCCATGAGCTCTCTTCTCTTTAAAAAGCGGTGAGGCCCTTCGCTGTGATTTATATTAATCGCTGCGGTGAGCCAGTGTACCCACTCCCATGCACGGTTGGGGCAGGTTAAAACCAGAACGCCATCACTGCTCATAATACGCACAAGCTCATCAAAGAAAGTGCGGAAATCATAAATATGCTCAATCGTTTCATAAGAGCAGACAAGATCAAACTCTCCATTTTTAAAAGGGAGAGGGAAATCAAGAACTTTAACATTCTTATATTTCAATCCGCTGTTTTTTAATCTTCTGTCTGCCAGGGAAATCAGGTAATCAGAGAAATCGACGCAGACCGAACTCTTAATTTTCCCTTTTTCATGCCAGAAAAGGCTCCCCTTGCCGCTCCTTGCCTGAATATCGATCATATTATACTTATCTTTATTCAGATGCTTGAGAGCCAGATCGTAGGAGTTGGTGAATCTTCTGAAATAAGTATATAGCTGCTCATTGACTTCGTCATAATCATCAACAGTATCCCAGAACTCACCAACCTGCTGCAGATTCCATGGCCGCTTTGTGTAATAGTCATACTCATCACGAACGCGGCCCCAGAATCCTTTTAATGTAAAATAGTATTGTTTACTCATAATTTTTTATTAGAAACCTTTACTTTATTTTTGTTAAAGAACTTCCCTTCATTCAGAAAATTCCGGAATAACTCTCGCCTCATAACACCTATTTATCAACATTCGATTTTTCATTATACTTTAAAACTTTATCCCTGGCGTTAGGTTTATACCCCATCAGTTTTTTAAAATTTTTGATAAGAAAGAGGTTAAAATTAAGAGGCATCAGCATAAGTATAAACCTGAACGCTTTGCTGGCTCCCATGACAAGGATAATATTATATATAAAATGATAAAGATATCTATCAAGTTTTTCCGGTTTCTCCAGCCCGATATACTCAGGCTTTTTGCGCGCGAATTTTAAACGGATAAAGATACCGTTCAGCTTATAGGAGATATTAAAAGGGAAAGACTCATGGATTTCATCTGTTCCAATTTCTTCAAGGTGGATAGCCTTATCCTTCTCTGCTGCCTTCAGCAGTGCCAGACCTTTATCGGTTTTTGCAATAATGCTGGACCACCCTTTAGGGATCCCCTTATCATTCATCCCTCTCCCCAGCAGCCTTTCCAGCCACGAATCGCCGAAACTGATATCAGAATAGTTGCCGTAATAATCGGGACATAAACGGCACCTGTTAGGCAGATAAACAGCATTCAGGTAGTGATAATTAAAGAAATTAATCCCCTTCTTTTCACCATTTTTAAGATAAAAAGAGAGTCCCCCGGGCCAGTCTCCATGATCTCTGTATTTTATATCTATAACATCTTCCTTCCTGATTTTAAGCTTATTCATGCCGAACATTGTTGCACCATACTCCATGTCATGTCCGCAGATCAAAGCAAGCAGATATTCCAGTTTCTTTGCATTTTTGTTTCCTTCATTCTGAAGTTTCCTGATGCTGTGGATCTGGCACGGTAGAGCTACTATGGCATATTTACCCTTTTTATCTTTCAGACTATTCAATATTTCATTTGTCGGTATAAGACAGTATTTTGACTGCGCCGAAGCTTTGACTGTTTTCACATCCGTGACGATCTCCGGCCTGAAGAGCCATTGCTGATCAGGTTTCGGCCTCGGGATAATAACACCGTCAACAAGCTTCTTCTCTAACATATAGACAAGCAGTGTAGTTACACTTCCACCCGATGAACCTTTCATTCTTACAGGATCATTGCCGGAATGAGCAAGGTAGCATTTATTGAAGCTTTTAAAATACTTATCGTAATTTTTCCCGCCTTTGAAGGATTTGTCAAGAGCCGCAAAATCTACACCAATACCCTGGCAGTGTTTATAGCAGAGGCCGCACCTGGTACATTTAGACGCATCAAATACAGGCTTACCGCTCTCATAATCAGATGTTAATGCGCCCGTAGGGCAGAGTCCTATACATGTACCGCAGAAATTACACAGCGGCATCCTGTTACCGCCGAGTTTTACTGTTAAATCATTAAAATCATATTTTGTTGTATCAGCCATAACTGGATATTTTCCTCATTTAATTTTTAATTATGATTTATAAACTCTTTTAATTTCATCTGTTTAACACGTATCGGCTTTTCATACATTATTACAACAGGGGCTTCCTCATTACTGAAAAGCTTTATTCTATAATCCGTCTGTTTTTTCACTTCATCATTCACAACAAAACCGATAGTCCTGTTTTTAATTTTAAGCACCTCCATCTCCGGCAGGGCAATACTCCCTTTCGAGCTGAAATCATTATTCCAGAAAATATGCGTAAAAATTTTAAAAGTTTTGTAATCACCCTGCTCAACGCGGCTGAGACAATAGAGATAATCTTTTTCAATGACCTCAGCTTTTTTACATGCCTCCTGCAGAGTAAAACCCTTTTCTAAATAAGCCTGAACTGCATCAACCGGCTTCTTCCACCTGTCGGCTACAACTTTTTCCTGTATAATTGGTATACCGTTCCTATATGCATTATTCAGAATAGTGTGAAACTGAAAAGTGGCCCGCAGCGGATGCTCACCGAAAAAGCTGTTTCTTGCAGCCTGCGGAAAATGCGGAAGAACAATAATAACAACAACCAGGCTTAAAACAGACAGCACGCCGGTGATCCCCGCATATATTTTAACAGGAGACCCCTTCTCTTCAGATACAGAAACACTGTTTTCCCGCTTTCGTAAAAAACCGGCAACCACGATAAGAGCGTAGGATATAATAAAGCTCATAAAAGGCGCAGCAGGAACCAGATGCCTCGGATTAAATGACATCGCGGGCACTGCAGGGCTGATGCTCTTCACTGCGAATGTAAGAAGCACAAAAAAAGCAAGGGGAATAATCAATAACGCTTTAACCTTCTCATCCATCTTTATAGATTTTGCTTTTACGAACAGAAAACATGTCCCGGCAACGTAAGCAAAAAAGTATATCTTCTCAAAAACATTAAGCTGTGCATAACGGAGGAACAGACTCCACACCGACGGCAGAGCCTGAAGGTTGCCGCTGTCAAGGTGAGAACCTGAAATTATCTCTGCTCTCCCCAGCTTAAGTCCCATTGTAAGATAATAGATCGCTGTCTCCCCGAGAAATAAAGCGAACAAAAGAGTGCCGAAAACAATCACATACTTCAGTTTTCTCTTCATAACCCAGATACAGATAGCCAGACCCGGAAGAAAAAACAGACTGGTCTCCTTTGTCATATAAGCAAAAAACATGAAAAGTGATGCTGAAAGAAGATATATATATGAATTATTCTTTGAATCATTAAACTTAAAGAGGAAATATACACAGATCAGAATATAAGCTGCACAGAATCCGTCAGGTTTAATCTGAACCGCGTGACTGAACATCTTCGGAAGAAAAATAAGCACTATGGAACTTAAAAAAGCCAGATTGATTCCGTAAGCCCGCACTGCAATTTTATACAGAAAAACCACCTGAAGAATGAAAAATAAAAGAGGTATGAAATAATAAACAATCGGATGCGTCCCGAAAACAAGTTGAGACAGGTACACGGGAATTATCATCCCGAATCTGGCAGAATGATGACTGATGCCATAAGGCATGCCGTAAAACAGCTGTTTTGCACCGAACCAGACACCCGCAGCATCCCCGCCGGTTTCAATGTTTGTAATTGTCAGAAACCGGAAAAAGAGACCGAAGAAAACAAGCATGAGCAGCACAATATTTTCATCATTAAAAAATGACTTTGCCAGGCTCTGTTTCATATTATTTTTATCTTTTATCATTATCTGTTAGTCCTGTTGTTAGAATCATGATTGAGACCATGGTTTCAAAATACTCCTGATTATTTTTTTAAATAAAAAAAATACGCAAGAAGTTTTCATATTATTCCATAGCCCTGCAGTT
>DINC01000205.1:0-6863 GCA_002425885.1 Spirochaetia bacterium UBA5550
TTATATCTAATACAACGACTATTTAATTTAAATCAATAATATTTTTCACAAAATTTTCGAGAATCTTAAGCCCCGTTTTATGGCTTTTTTCAGGATGGAACTGTGTAGCAATCATATTCCCCTTACCAACTATGCAGGGGAATTCAACACCATATTCGGCTGCACCTAACTGCCACTGTTTTTCGTGAATTTCCGGATGAAAAGAATGAATAAAATAAAACCAGCTCGAATCAGGAATCCCTTCTAAAAAACGGGATTCACCTGTAAGCTTCACCTGGTTCCACCCCATGTGAGGTATTTTCAGAGTGTCGCTTCTGAATCTGATCACTTTACCGGGGATAATATCCAGCCCCTCTGTATGGCCGAACTCTTCACTGTCTGTGAACAGAAGCTGAAATCCTAAACATATACCAAGAAAAAATCCATCTTTCTTTATATGCTCTTTCAGGGGCTTAATAAGACCAAGTCTGTCAAGATTATCCATCGCCATAGCAAAAGCCCCGTCACCGGGGAGAATAACCCCTTCTGATTCGTATATAGCATCCGGCGAATTGCTTATCCTTACCCTGTCTGTATAAAGTTCAACCGCCTTTACAACAGACCGGAGATTCCCCATTCCGTAATCTACAACTGTAATCATTCAATGGTACCCTTAGTTGACGGCACCACCCCTTTCATCGAAGGATCTATTAAGCAGGCGCTGTTCATTGCCACTCCAAATGCCTTAAAAATTGATTCATGTATATGGTGTCTGTTATCGCCGTATTTCTGTACAACATGAAGATTTATCCCGGCATTATCCGAAAATGCCCGGAGGAATTCCAGCGTAAGTTCCTCACTATAAGTTTTAACAGATCCTTTAAGCTCTGTGCCGGAGTATTTAAAAAAAGCTCTGCCGGATATATCAATAGCTACCATTGTAAGGGCCTCGTCCATCGGTATAATGGAACTTCCGAATCTTTTAATGCCGGCTTTATCTCCAAGGGCTTCCTTAAATGCTTTGCCGAGACAGATGCCGATATCTTCAACCGAATGATGATCATCTATATGAACATCCCCTTTACATGATATGTTTAAATGGAATCGTCCATGCCTTGCCATTGAATTCAGCATATGATCAAAAAAAGAAACTCCTGAATTAATTATTGAAGGTTCATTAGAATCAAGTACAAGCTTGATGCTGATATCAGTTTCAGATGTCTTCCTTTCAATAGTTGCAGTTCTGGTCATTTTATTTCCGCCGGATTTACTGAGTATTTTTTATACTTATAAAAACTCGATTATGAGTCAAGTTAATAAAGGAATCGGCAATAATATTTCTGATTTGTATAAATTAAGGGAGAGGCTACTAAAAATAATCACTGCGGCAGTTCTTTAATGATAATCCTTCGGCTCCCATTATAATAGGCAAGCATATAAATATTTTTATCTGTGGAAAAAGTTTTATACAGTAAAGGGCAGCCGGATGCAAGTGTTTTCAGGCTGCCGTTTTCACGATTAAATAGTGAAACATATCCGCCGGAGGAGTTATTAGATGTTACAACAATACTCCCCCCGGAGAGACTTAAAGAGACTATTTCATCCTTCTGCTTTAATACAGACCGCTCCTCACCGGTACTTACATTATATTCAACCAGTTCATACAATTCTCTTTTTGCTGTATAATAAACTGATCCACTATGAAAGATTATATCTGAACTGCCGGTTATATGAGCACCATTTTTTTTATTAAGAACACCTGAACTGTAATCAGCTTCTATTATCCCTTTTGCAATGCCGCAAACAGAATTCAATAGTAAAACTCCCTCTTTCCCCGAATTATTTATGCTGTTAATATAAACTCCAGGTAATCTTATTTCTTTTCCCATAGAGAGCGGGTCTGTATCATAAATAAAGACAGATGCTCCGTCACTGTAATCTCCCGCAGCAGCAAGTTTATTGTCATAGACCGGACAGATACTTCTAAAATTATAATTTCCGGGCAGTTCTGTTTTTAATGACTGTTTACCTGTTTTTAAATCGAACATTACAATACTCTGTGCAGCGCCATTATCAGCTAAAACAGTCAGCATGTCATTGTTGATAAAAAAATCACTTACAAAACCATTGATTGATAAATCTGAAAACCCTGTTTTATCAATGCCGGAAGCAGCTCCTGCAAACTTTCCGGAAAGAAAATTGTTAAACTCTGTATTAAATTCTTCAAAAGATTTACCTGTTACAGAACTCAATGAACTTAAAAAACTCCCGTAATAAGATGTATCTTTCAAAGCCCTGAGCAGAACTTTTCTGCCGTATGCAGATTCAATAAAATAAAAAAAACCCGCATACACAGCTTTACCGGTGTATCCATTAAAACTGTCGAACTCAATAATGCTAATTTTATTATTTCCGCTGTGAAGAAATTCATCCTTTAATATAAGTTCATTATTTATATTAAACCCTGTGATGGAATAGCTGCAAAGCATATCAGCAGATACATCGTTAATTGTTTTAAACTTAAAGATTCCTGAAGTCTGACTGAATATACTATTGAGAAAACGGTTAAAAATCTGACGATATAATTCAATATCAGCATCATCAAATTTTGCAGAAGANNAATTATATCCCTGTAACGGGGATAAACTGCTGCCATCGGAAATTAATATTTTGGTTTCTTCATCCAAAGAATAACTTAGAAATGATTCTATGTTTCTGTAGTGAGCTTCCGCACGCTCTGCGATAACCGAGGCATAAGGTGTTACATTCTCATTGTATTTTATTGCAAAGTGCGGTGTTTTAAAAAAAGAAATTCCGGGTGATTCAACAAAATAAATTTGAACCGGACACAAAAAGAGAGCGAGTAAAACAGAAAATGTTTTTTTCATATAAATTAAACAGTGTTAAAGGTTACCTAAAAAATATAAAGATTTTATTTCATCAGAACTGACACGGCCTTCATTAAGTATTGTGAGCTTATCGCAGCTTATATCAATTAGAGTCGGCATAGTGTGGTTCTTGTTAAATTCATTTATCAGCAGGAGGGAACAGAAGTTTTTGAATCTCCTTATTATCTCCTTATCATTATATATCATTTTTCTTACAGAACTTTTCGCGGGCATATACACAAGCGGTTTTCCGACACCGCTCACTATATCCAGAAGATATTTATGTCTCGGCATTCTCGTAAGTACACAGTTATCAGCTTTAAATTTTCGGCTTCTCAATTGAACAGTGACCTCTCCCGGCCATACTCTTTTAAGAAAATCATAAGAAAACTTATCAACCAGCGCTACTTCTTCAAGCATTTTAAAATTTGATATTATTATTTCGAGATTATCAGGATTGTCCCCGGTAAGCTCAAGAATACTGTTAACAACATCGTTTCTGTTTATTCCGACTATCCCGTAGACCGAATCCACAGGCATGACAAATATCTCACCATCCCGCAAAGCGTGTACTACATTATCAATGTGGTTACAGGATATTGAGCCGTCTTTTTTTAATTTCTTAATTTCATAGATTTCGCGAGCTGTCTTACTGGCTGGCATCATCGCATAATCTCTCCCTGCAGTAGTTTATTCCATTGAGGAGATTATGAACTATTCTACCTACTACATTATCACCGCATATCTGATAATGACTGTAGTGCTGATGCAGACACTTAATATTACCGATTTCTTTTATACCACCTATTCCGCAGGTAAGTATCTTGTTGTTAAACTCGAGGGGACTTATATCCCCGAAAAACCTGGAATACAGGTTTCTCCTCAGATAATAATAGTTTGCATGAGCATTTTTCATAAAATCCACAAGAACCCTGTCCGAATTCACGAAACTGGTTACTTTTTTAATATAACCATAAGATTCAAATTCGTGTATCTTTTTATTTAAAAAAGGGCAGGTTAACCACAGGGGATTAGCTATCGCCATATAATTGAGCTTTTTTTCATTAGTTTCACTGTCATAATCACAGGGATTAAGTATAATTACTGATGGATATCCGTATACACACTTCTGAACAATTCCGGTCATATTGATATTTCCGGCATTCAGCTGCCATTTTATAACTTTTATATCATTATTATCGAAATCTGTTATTATTCTATCCATCTGAAGCTTCATCCCTGTTTCTGATTCGGTTTATATAATATATCAGTATCATTAATGAGATAATGATCCATATTATTCTCAAGTGAGAGGGGTCAAGCTCAAAATTGTTATTTAAATCATAAGGGAGAGGGGTTTTAAAAGCATAACTATCCCCGAAAACTATAACCCTGCTGTCATTATAAATAAGTCCGGAATCAATAATCTCCCGTTCCGAATAATCTCCTCCCCTGTATCTGGAACATATCTGCTCGAGTTCCACATTGGATTTCTTCAATGTGGCTATACTATTTTGCAGTTCCAGATATCTGGAGTTTAATCTCATCCTTTCCAGCAGACCGCTTTCACTGAAAATGAAAGTGTAGACACTGAAAAGGATGAATATCAGGAGAATTGTTCTGAAACGGTTCTGATTAACCAAGATTGTAGAAAACCTCTTTACCTTTAAAAACAGCCGTTGAACCGAGTTCCTCCTCAATTCTGAGCAGCTGATTATATTTTGCGATTCTATCTGTTCTTGAAGCCGATCCTGTTTTAATCTGACCGGTATTGAGAGCCACAACCAGATCAGCGATTGTTGTATCTTCAGTTTCACCTGAACGGTGTGAAACTACTGCTGTATAACCTGCTCTTTTTGCCATCTCAACTGCCTGTATTGTCTCTGTCAGTGTGCCTATCTGGTTTAGTTTTATCAGTATTGAGTTTGCGGTATTCTCTTTTATTCCGCGTTTAAGTCTTTCAGTATTTGTTACAAAAAGATCATCACCCATTATCTGAATTCTTGAACCGTATTTCTTGTTAAAAAGAGAAAATCCTTCCCAGTCATCTTCAGCAAGTCCGTCTTCTATAGATATTATCGGATAAGCTTCAATAAGTTTTCCGTAAAAATCTATCATCTGCTCACTTGATCTTTCACTTTTGTCGCTTTTCCCGAATATATACTTCTTCTTTTTAGAATCATAGAATTCACTTGCAGCAGGGTCCATAGCTATCATGATATCTTTCCCCGGCTTAAAACCTGCTTTTTCAATAGCTTTAACTATATGTTCAAGGGGCTCTTCATTTGATTTAAGATTCGGCGCAAAGCCGCCCTCATCACCAACACTGGTAGAATAACCTTTCTCTTTTAAAACACTTTTAAGAGCATGGAAGGTCTCTGTCCCCATTCTCAAAGCTTCTCTGAAATTTGATGCTCCCACAGGCATAACCATGAACTCCTGCATATCAACGCTTGAATCAGCGTGAGAACCGCCATTTATAATATTCATCATAGGAACAGGAAGTTCGCAGGCATTAACCCCGCCGATATATCTGTAGAGCGGCATATCGTAAGTATTCGCAACCGCCTTGGCGCATGCAAGTGAAACCCCGAGAATCGCATTCGCACCGAGATTGCCTTTATTAGGAGTACCGTCAAGTTTTATCAGAGTGGTGTCGATCTCCACCTGGTTCATTGCATCCATATCAAGAATCGCTTCAGAAATAATATCATTGATATTCGCAACTGCTTTTAATACGCCTTTCCCGAGGTAGCGTTTTTTGTCTCCATCCCGTAATTCAACAGCTTCATGCTCTCCAGTTGAAGCTCCTGACGGCACAGCCGCTCTGCCCACTGCACCGGATTCAAGCTCCACATCAACTTCTATAGTAGGATTTCCTCTTGAATCCAGTATCTCCCTTGCTTTTATTTCTGTGATAAATGTCATAATTTTACTCTCCTTGAATTAATTATATTATATTTATTAATTTTAATAATTAAGTCTGCATGATTAGTTTTACACCGCACAGAAGTTTTTATACCTCTCAAGAGCCCTTGCATAAATGTCTTTCACAAGGCTCTGCGGATCTTCAATATGANNACGATAAGCTGCCTGACATGATTTATATTAATCGCAGAAGCTCCCAGCATTACATTAATCTCCCTTTCCAGTGAACCGTATGAGTCCTCAGAATGTTCAATCCTGATGCCTATTATATTTTCCTGCATCTGCCTGTGTTCCAGTTCGAGCTCCACAAGTTCAGGCTTTTTCCCTTTTATCTTTGAAAAAACTACAAGTGACGGTAAATTCTCCTCGTAATCCTCAGAAAGAAGATAATCATCAAGCCCGGAATTAAAATTAAAAAGAACAAGCAGTGATTCAAGAGATGACCCGTAAAGTGTGAAATTCGACTTGCTTATAATATTCAGTGACGGATTAAAAGCTACAGATTTATAAGATGAGAATGTGTTCGCACCGGCTTCACCTCTACCGACATAAAGTATCTCATTTTCATTCAGATCCGCTTCTGCCATCTTTTTTTCAATTTCTATACTGCGCCTGTTTCCTGAAATAAATTTAACTATGTCCCCGGTATAAATCTCCCTGTTGTTACTTAGTGCTTTTTTATATTCAGTAGCAATAAGGTTGGCTTTACCAAGCCCAAGGCGCTTCATGTATTCAATTGATATCTCGTAAGGGATTGCTGTAAAAATCAGCGGTTCATATTTTTTTATGTTCCGTATAAAAGATTCAGCACCTGGAAAAACCCTGGCCTTTTTTCCTATTGTTGAAATACATTCAACAGGTACATCTTTAAGAAGAAAATCCGGATAATAAACTGCCAGTTTAAAGAATGAAAACGGGATATCACCCTCTTCAGATATTTTTCTGTTATTTTTATCCAGTATACCTTCAAGCTTGGCAACTTCCTGATCCAAAAGTACCGCATCGATAAGATTGTTGTAGTCACCTATTTCAAGAAAATCACCAAGACCCAGAAATACCTTTTTAGGC
>DINC01000205.1:6922-7122 GCA_002425885.1 Spirochaetia bacterium UBA5550
CAACTTAGCAATCATTCTGATGAAATCATTTTTAGAGAGTGAGTACTCCTCAAACCCGTCATCAGGCCCGTGATTTAATATAAACAGGTATTTTTTTTCCTCTTCCACAATCACACTTCAGATGTTTGTTATAATTTAAAATACAAATTACCGGTAAATAACTTTAAAAAAATTGACAAAGTTATAGTAATTTTTGACAA
>DINC01000246.1:0-7175 GCA_002425885.1 Spirochaetia bacterium UBA5550
CATAAAAAAGTAATTATCTGAACCTTGAATTTAGAGAGAAAAATGATGAACGTTATCTTTTCCGAAACTGACAATCTTGTTACTATTGCAATAGAAGGTGAAGCTGATCCAGCGGGCACCAGGAGATTCTCTGAAATTGTTGAAAATATTAATAATAATATCGAAAAAGACGTTGAAATTGACCTTTCAGAAGCTGTGTATCTTGATTCTTCATCCATAGGGGTACTTATCAAGCTTCATAAAAATCAGTNNAGCGTAATTTCGGATTTGTTATAACTAAAGCATCCGACAGGGTCATGTCACTTCTGAAGCTATGCTCTCTTTCTGATGCACTCAGGTAAAAAACGCGTTTTACTGCCCGTATATTAGAAAAAAATGTTTAACCGGTTATAATTTTTAGTCCCCCGTGACTTTACTTTTCCCCCGTTTATACTTAGCATAATATTAATGAGAATTTTAATAATCCGCTAAGGAGTCATCTATGAAAAAGTTTATTTCTCTTGCTGCTGTAATTATGTTTACTGCTGTTATGTTTTCTGTCCGGGCTGACGCGAAATGCCAGTACGGAAGCGACTGGTCAAAAGGCGGGAAAAAAATTGTAGTATGTACAAAAGGAGACAGCTTCCCTGACAGGAAAAAAGCCCAGGAGATATGCGAGAAAATTAAAGGATCATCATGCTCATCTCCAACAACATTCTCTTCTTCCTGCGGGAACGGGGAGTGCTATGACGAATCAGGTTCAAGTCATTATTCATTGTCAGGGTACTGATAGTTTCGTTTTTTAAAACAGAAGGGGCCTGAGGTTTCAGGCTCCTTTGAAAAACCGCCTGTTGATGCTTTCGATTCATTCCAATTAACTGAATAAACGCGCAATATATTCTCTCCTATTTAGAGTTTTATTTGGCTTCCTGTGGTAAAATTATTTTATTTTCTGATTTTATATATAATGTTTGCAATTATTATTGACGGTTGCAAAGCAAAACTAATAAAAAAGTTTTGTGTGATTTTAAATATATAGATGAAAAGAGGAAGCTTAAAATGAACAGGAAAGCTGATGCGTTTTCACATCGCGATCTTATGACCGCGTATAACAGTAAACTAATCTCCGCTTCCGATGCGGCGGGTCTTATTGCAAATAATGAATCAGTTCTTTATGGCGTGTTTCTCGGAAGGCCTGTTGATTTTGACAGTGAACTTGCCGGGCGTAAAGAGCAGCTGTTCAATGTGCAGGTAACTCAGTGTGCCGGACTCCCTGCCGCTTCTCCGACAACTTGCTGTGATCCGTCGGGTGAGCATTTTACATGTAACAGCTGGTTCTTTGATACAGGAAACAGAAGGATGGGGGATAAGCATCTGATGTTTTACACTCCATGTGTTTTCAGCCAGCTTCAGGACATCATCGGCAGCGATCTCTTTTCTTATGATACTTATGTTCAGCAGGTGAGCTCTATGGACAGGAACGGGTTCTTTTCATTCGGGCCCACTAATGTTAACAGTCTTGAGTCATGTCTCGGAGCGAAAAGATTGATCCTCGAAGTGAATGAAAATATCCCCCGCGTACCCGGAGGTTCCGAGGATTCGATACATATATCTATGGTAGATCATATAATTGAAGGGTGTAATACTCCGCTGCTGGAACTTCCGCAGGGGAAAGAGCCTTCAGATGCAGAAAAGAAGATGGCAGCTCTGCTTCTCCGCGAGATCCCGGACAGGGCATGTCTTCAGCTCGGTATCGGGGGATTGCCGAACACTTTAGGCGAGCTTATCTGTGATTCAGACCTTAAAGATCTGGGGATACACACCGAGATGTTTGTTGATTCTATGGTGAAATTATTCAATATGGGACTTGTTACCGGAAGATATAAGACAACTGACAGATGCAAGATAGCATTTACCTTTGCTCTCGGGAGCAGGGATATGTATGATTTTATGGCGGACAACCCTGTTATGGCGAGTCACTGCGGAAGATATACCAATAACCCTTCAATTGTGGGGCTCAATGATAACCTTATATCGATCAACAATACACTCATGGTTGACCTTTTCGGCCAGTGCTGTTCAGAGAGTGCAGGGCCAAGACAGATTTCGGGAACGGGGGGTCAGGTGGATTTTGTGAACGCAGCATGGAAATCAAAGTGGGGAAAAAGTTTTCTCTGCCTTTCCAGCTCTTATCGTGATAAGGACGGTGCGCTGAAGTCAAGGATATTGCCTATGCTTCCGGAGGGGAGCATAGTAACAACTCCGCGTACTCTTGTTGATCATATTGTTACCGAAAACGGTATAGCACATCTCAAAGGGAAATCCACATGGCAGAGGGCCGAGCTTCTCATCGGGATCGCTGACCCGGATTTCAGGGATGAACTTGTGAAAAATGCTGAAAAGATGAATATCTGGAGAAGGAGCAGCAGGATCGCGGAGTGATGTATTAAAATATCTTTAATACTCAGCCCTGCTGCTTTAAGCAAAATCAGGATAATGAGAACCATAAGTCTATTTTGCCTGCGATAAAAGAAATTCCTTCAGTTTTGCTACAGGTATTTTATCAGGCAGAATATGCTCTCCCTCCTGATGACATGTATATATTGTCCCGGAGGAGTCTCCGAAAACCTTTCTGAATTCAGGTAATTTTGCGGGCGCTGCTGTTTTTCCCGGGCTGGTCTTTGCTTCAATAAAAACATACTCACCAGGGTTTTTCTGTATTACAAAATCTATCTCTTCACCGTCACGGCTGCGCCAGTGAAATATCTGCCATCCGAGCTGATAATTAAGAATAAGTTTATGCAATTCTGCAAACACAAGGTTTTCAAAAAGATGTCCCTGCTGAGGTGATGTAATAATCGGCTGCGGAGAGGTCCAGCCCTGAAGCCTGCAGGCTATTCCGGTATCCAGAAAATACACCTTTGGAGATTTGATCAGGCGTTTTGAGAGATTTGAGGAAAACGGCATGACAAGAGCTATTACGTGCATCCTTTCAAGTACAGATACCCACTCTTTGACCGTTTTTGAATCAACACCCGCATAGTTTCCAAGACTGGTCATATCAAGTATTTCTCCTGTTCTTCCCGCAAGAAGACGAAGGCATTTTAGAAATTCACGGCTCTTTTGAATGCCGGCAGTGAGCACTATATCTTTCTCAACATAACTGTTAATGTAATCGTCAAGGTACTTTTTCGGGTCCCTCCCTTCTGCTGCATGTAGTTCGGGCCAGCCTCCTGAATAAAGAATGTTCTGTATTGTGGTTTTTTTTGCATTCAGAATTTCTGCTACACTGAGCGTATTCATGTCAAAGAAGCTGGCCCTGCCTGCCAGACTTTCCTTTACTGTCCGGTCCATCAGTATCTGGTTAGAACCGGTTAATCGCAGGATTGTGTGAGGGATACCCTTCTGTTCGCGTTTATATCTGTCTGCCATACGCTTAAGTGACGGAAACAGAGCTGGCGCGTACTGGGCTTCGTCAATAAAAAGTTTCGGGGAATCAAACTGCCTCAGAAACAGTTCAGGATCGCTTTGGGCCAGTTCTCTTAAAGCAGGATCGTCAAGTGAGAGCTCTTTAAATTCAGGGTCAATACGCAGTAAAAGGCTGGTTTTGCCGCATTGTCTTGGACCGCGAATAATCTGAATTGGATCAGTATTATTTCTGATGGCCTCAGAGATGTCCCTTTTAATCCACATTCCGGCAATAATGGAGTATTGCTCCGGTATTGCCAAGAAATATCTATTAATCATTTTGAAAATTTACAGAATCAGAATCAGTTCCGGTGCTTAAAATCAGGAATTAACGGTTTTATAACTACCGATGCTTCTACACAGGTAAGTGCGTGCATGTCAGTCGAAGCTTTTTGGCACATCCTGTGCCGCTTCGACAGTTTGCACAGGATGTATAATAGACAGAAATTCCTATGTCAAAATACAGATTGCTTCACTGCGTTCGCAATGACATTTTTTCGTACACAGTTACAGTCCGATCAGATACTCCGCCCTATTGCATATCCGGCCTTTGTCGCTTCAAAAACCCGGCCCGGTTCATAAACATCTCCGGCGAGATAAATCTCAGGTGAGATTTGCCGTCTCGTACATTCTTCGAACAGGCTCCGGTCCGACTTCCACCCTGTAGCAAGAATAACTATATCAGCAGGGATTGATATCCGGCTGAACTTATTTTTTATTTTAGGAGCAAATGGATTCGGGATATTTTCAGGGAGTATCGGCTTCCATGTAATATAGGGGTCGGGAACTTTTTTGTAAACATTCCTGTCTGCTTCAACTGCATTGCCGGTAATTGCAGTTGCCATTGTGCAGTTAAGGAGCTTAACTCCCTTTTTCTGAAGATAGTGTATCATATAACCGCGGTTAGCCGTGAAAGCTTCAGACATTATCTCTTTATTTAAATCAATAATGGTAACATCCGGTATTCCAAGTTCGTAAGAGATAAAATGGGCTGTTTCACATCCGACTGTCCCTCCGCCGATGATTACAGCACTCTTTTTGCCCCGCGCTTTATCAGGATTGCTCAGTATCTCTACTGCCTGAAATACATGAGGTAAATCTATCCCCTGAATTCCAGGATTTACCCACTGCGCCCCTGTGGCGATAACCACTGTATCGAATTTACCGCTTTTGAGTGATGTTGCAGTTGCTGTTTTACCGAATTCCGTTTTCAGAGAGTAATCTTTCGCAGTGCAGCTTATACGCTTGTTAAGGTAATTGACATAGTTAAGCAGATCAAATTTAATTTTTGGAACTGAGCCGGGTATAAGGAGCCCTCCAGCCCTGTCATTTTTATTGAACAAAGTAACATCATGCCCCCGTTCAGCAGCAGTACATGCGCACATTACCCCCGCGGGTCCTGCTCCGATAACCGCAACTTTCTTTTTCTTCTTAGCAGGCGGGAGGGTGGTATACACATCTTCAAATGCAGTGCGCGGATTAACTCCGCACTGTGGATGACCGCCGTCAATGAATTCCTTGAAGCACCCCTCCTGGTCACCGATACATGGAATGATATCCTTGAGTCTCCCCGCATAGACCTTGTTGGGCCAGTGGGGATCGGCCAGCAGAGGACGGCCCAGCATTATCATGTCGCACTGGTTACGCTGCAGGGCTCTTTCTGCTATATCCGGATAACCGAGCTTACCCACTGCAACAACAGGAACTTCCTGTCCGGTGTTTGCCTTTATGTTTCGGTTTTTAAAAAATTTTTTTACAAGTTCCGCAACTTCTATGAAACATCCCGGAGGCATTGCGTCAGGCGGATGGGGGAGCCACCAGTTATCGTAGCAGCCAAGATCAACGTCAACAATGTCAACACCTGCCGCCACAAGGTTCTGCAGGTAATCAAGTGTCATCTCCACACTTCGCTCTTTTCTGAATTTTTTTAGTGAAGAGATTTTATTCATCCTTTCACCATAAGTGGCGTTCAGCATAAGGGAGAGGTCTATCCTGTACATTATGGGGTAGGAATTGCCGCAGCGTTTTCTTATCTCTCGCACAAGGTCAAGACCGAATTTCTGCCAGTTGCGGTAAGGGCCGAACATTCTTCTGTTGAATGCGGGGTTTGTCATCTGTTCAAGGAGATAACCCTCGTGACCATGGAGATATACTCCGTCAATGAGAAGCGCCTTTGCATCTGCGGCAGCCTGTCCTGTATTCTTTATGATTCTCCGCAGCTCAAAAAAAGTAAGCGGCCTGCATGGCAGCTGAGAGATATAGAAGTTGGGATTCCACGAAGCTGATACAGGAAGTTTATGTTTTTTTACAAGGCATTCAGGTGAACCGACACGGCCGAGTCCCGGTGTAAGCTGAATAAAAAAGAGTGCTCCAAAGGCGTGGAGTGATTCCGCGAGGTTTCTCCAGCCGGGGAATGTGGTTCTTGATCTGTCGATCCTGGGGAACATGGAAAGCTCCCCCTGCTCTGTAACTGAGGGATCTATGCCGTGGCTTACGGGAATCAGTCCGGAGGTGATAAGGCCGACTCCCCCTTTAGCGCGTTCTNNAAATAGCTTATCATCTTCTGTGAGGGTCT
This sequence comes from Spirochaetia bacterium UBA5550, assembly GCA_002425885.1. Taxonomy (GTDB): domain Bacteria; phylum Spirochaetota; class UBA4802; order UBA4802; family UBA5550; genus UBA5550. Next base: position 6,023 of record DINC01000246.1, read on the forward strand.
GCCCGTTTCATCCGCCATGCAGATGTTTCCCATGGGCGCCATTACAATACGGTTTTTTGATTTTACAGAATTTATTGTAATAGGTTCAAATAGGGCTGTATATGGATAGAGGTCTGTCTCCATCATTGCCCCCTTAAGTGAGTCAGCATTCTGAAACCAGTTGCCGTAATAATCAGTCCATTTTTTAAGAGTAAGATCGTATTGTCTGATGTTATATTTCACAGAGCCTCCATTCAGCAGGTGATGCCGGTAATAGATTCAGGAATTCTTGCACTTCTTTGTTTTTTTTAATATCGGCAAAGTGTGTTCATAAAAAGAGAAATTCAGTTTTATGATTATACAGTGTGCTGNNGAGTCAATAACTTCTATGGTTTCAATAAATTTTGTTCACAGAAATTCATCAGGTTAATTGTTTTTATATACGCGAATATCGGCAAATTATATAAAAAGTGGTTGAGTAATTAATAAACAGGTATACACTTAAGTAACAAAAAAATTCAGGAAGTGCGTCATGAAAATACAGGAGATTCAGTCTGATGATATTGAAGATGTCTCTATCATGATTAAGGATGTGTTTAACAAATATATTTCACCTGAATATACCAAAGAAGGGATATCGCAGTTTAACAGTTTTGTTGATGAAGGTACAATCAGAGAGAGGCTGGCTGCCGGGAGCCTGATACTTGTTGCAAAAGAAGAACAATCAGTTGTCGGTATTATTGAGATAAGAGAGGGAACACATATTCCGCTGTTTTTTGTAAAAGAGGGATTTCAGGGCAAGGGACTGGGGCACAGGCTTTTCAGAAAAGCTGTAAAGAAAAACGCTGAAAGTAATCCTTCAGTGGAAGTGCTCACCGTAAATTCATCGCCATATGCTGTTGATATTTACAAAAGTATGGGATTTCGAAATGCGGCAGCCATGCAGGTGAAGAGCGGAATCAGTTATTATCCAATGGAGTACAAGGTAAATTATTTCTGATTGAAGACGAAGACTTTCCACAATACTTTATTTATTTCTAACCATTTCTACATCTTCCTTTATAATTATCAGTAATATTTTTTTAAAATATTACTGAACACAATGTTTAAAGTGCCGGTTAAATCGACTTTTCCCCTCTCATTTTCTGTTTGAAATAAATAGCATTGAATCTGG
>DINC01000246.1:7204-29442 GCA_002425885.1 Spirochaetia bacterium UBA5550
TAATGAATAACAGATAGGAATAATTAATATAAATATAGAGAAACCAGGAGGAAGTATGTCAAATCTGGAAAAATGGCAGTGGAAAGAGCAGGAATTAAAACCGATCTCATGGAAGTTTTATGACACATGTGAGAAGTTCCCGGACAGAGAGGCGCAGCTTTTTAACGCGGCGCTTTATCATGGAGATAACAACGGCAGGTTTACCTGGCGTGAAATGAAGGAACGTGTTGAGGCCATGGCCTGCGCGCTCATGTCCCTGGGGATGGAGAAGGGTGACCGAATCGGCATAATGGCAGGGAGCAGCCCTCTCTGGACTCATTCTGATATGGCAATCTGCTGCAGCGGCGGAGTAAGCGTTACAATATTTCCCACTCTTTCATTCAGGGAAGCCGGTTACATAATGAAAGATTCGGAAAGCAGGTTTCTTTTCGTGGGTGATGCAAAGAACCTTAAGATGATGCTGGACGGATTCAGTGAGATGCCTGCACTTAAAAAGATAATTATCCTCGACCATTCTTATGAAAGCAGCGACGACAGGGTAATTGGTCTTAAAAAGTTTATCGAGATGGGGAATACCTGGAAAAGGGATAACTACGATAAATATATCGCGCGTAAAGACAGCATAAAAATTGATGACTGGTACACAATTATATATACATCCGGAACAACGGGTGAGGGTAAGGGTGTTGTTCTCAGCCATTTCAACGGTATATCACGAATGGCAGGAGTGGATGAATTCTGGACACGCTATGGAATGGATATTGATGAAACCGACCGGACTTTATGTTTCCTTCCTCTCTCTCATATTTTTGACAGAGGTTCCTGTCAGCTTGCCGCTATACTTTTCGGTTCAACAATAGCTTACGCTGACAAACCGGGAACTCTCCTTGATGATATGCAGAAGTATAATCCCACATGGATCAACTGCGTACCGAGACTTTATGAGAAGATATATATCCAGTTCAGACAGACAATGGAAGAGAATCCCACGAAGAAAAAGATCTTTGACTGGGCTCTGAAAGTCGGTACTGAAGCTCTTGAGTACAGGAAGGACGCAAACGGCGGATATAATATGCATAAGGATTTTGACCTTGCATCAAAACTTCCTTTCATGTTAAGGATAAAGTTTAAAATAGCAGATAAGCTTTTCGCGAAGATAAGAGGTCTTTTCGGAAACAGCTTCAGGCATTCATTCTCCGCAAGCGCGGGGATTGCTCCTGATCTCCTTAAATTTTTCTATACTATAGGCCTTGCTGTTGTGGAAGGTTACGGATCAACAGAGAGCTTCAACGCCTGCATACTCAATCCGGTTACAGCGTGCAAGCCGGGCTACATGGGTATAAACGCAAACGGCGGCCAGACAAGGATTGCTGAAGATGGCGAACTGGAGATCTCTGAAGCAGGTGTATTCAGTCAGTACCTTAATAAACCTGAGATTACAAAAGATTCATTTACTGATGACGGATGGTTTATGACTGGTGACCTTGTTGTTCAGGATGAGAAGGGTTACTTTAAGATTATTGACAGGAAGAAGGCAATCATCTGTACAGCTGTGGGCAAGAATATTGCTCCGGCAAAACTGGAAAATCTTTTTTCAACAAGCAGTTATGTTGAGCAGGTTTTCTTTGTCGGTGATGAGAGAAATTTCATTACAGCACTCATTGTACCCAACTTCAACTACTTCATGGATCTCTTTGCTAAAGAGGGGATTTCAGTTGATAAATCAAAGTTTGTTATGGATGACTCATCCGGTGTTGCGATCTGTACTAAAGTCGGTGATGATTTCACGAATAATACCCGTCTGAAGGAACTGATAAAGAAAGAGGTGGATGCTGCAAACCAGAATCTCGAAAGCTTTGAACAGATCAAAAATTATACTATTCTTAATGAAAGGTTTACAGAGAATAATGGTATGCTTACACCTTCACAGAAGACCAAGAAGAGGGTTATTCTGGAGAGATTCTCACCTGAAATAGATAATATGTATAAGTAGTAAAATTTCCGTCAGGAGGGGCCTGACCTAAAAGTATTTTGTTTGTCATACCGACTGTAGCGTGCGCGCCCTGAGCGTAGCGAAGAAGTACCCTCGGGGTAAAATGCCGGTATCTCATACAACTGANNATCTGACTTTTTAGACAACCCCCTCTACGGGTAATCAGTGTTTAGCCTCTATTTATCCCCGCCTCGTTTCAGATAACAGTTCAGTTTTGATTCATAAATTAGTTGACATTTTTATGCATCTGTCTAATGGTCTGACCATCAGACAGATGCATTTGTGCACTACTCTTTGCATATTATCAGGTGCTGATTGTTTTGCTATAAAGATATTTTTTGTTATCTTTAATTTTCCGGAGGAAGAAATGAAAAAGGCTGTTATCCTTAATTCTGCAAAATTTAATTTTGACGGTAAACTTGATTTTGCAGGTCTTGAAAAAATAGTTGAAGTAGTCAGGTTTGATGCAAGTTCCTCTGAAGAGATTCTGAAAAGATCTGAAGGGGCGGATATAATCATCACCAAGGAGCTCCCTCTTCCGGAGGAGTTAATCCGCAAATTCCCTGATTCCCTGAAACTTATCTGTGAAGCTGGTACAGGATTCAATAATATTAATCTCCCCGCAGCGAAAGATAGAAACATAACTGTATGCAATGTTCCGGGATACAGCACAGGAGCAGTGGCTCAGCTTGCTGTATCATTCATACTCAGCTTAAGCTCCTCCCTGGCGCAGCAGCAGATTATGATTAAACAGAACAGGCTTGATAACTTTACAAAATTTCTACAGCTCCCTCATCATGAAGTACAGGGGAAAACTCTGGGTGTGATTGGAGCAGGCACAATAGGGAGGCAGGTTATAAGGGTGGCCTCTGCTCTTGATATGAAGATATTTTATTATGATGTCAATCCCGGCATCTTTGATGATGGCAATATAAAATATGCTCCACTTGATACTCTTTTACGGGAGAGTGATTTTGTAACGCTTCACTGCCCTCTTAATGAAAAGACAAAACATCTTATAGATATGAATAAATTCAGGCTTATGAAAAAAACGGCTTATGTCATCAATACATCACGCGGTGCTTTAATTAAAGAGAGTGATCTTATTGCAGCATTGAATCAGGGGGAGATAGCAGGAGCGGCTCTTGATGTTCAGGAGACTGAACCTCCGGCAGCAGATAACCCCCTCTTTAAAATGGATAATGTTATAATGACTCCGCATATCGGATGGCAGACTCTTGAATCGAGGCAGCGTCTTGTGGAGCAGCTTACTGATAATATCCGGTTTTTTCTGGATGGTAAACCTGTAAATGTTGTGAGTTAAGAGAGGCCGGGCTTTCCGGAGATGACATTGAGGACTAANNTCGGTCATTATGTTTTCCAGTATATATTTATTACTCCTTTTACATCTTAATTTGATCTTTTTTTCCGGGATGTATTTGTTTTTTTAAAAAAACCTCCTGGACGGTTTCAAAAGTGTTGACAAATAATGTATATAGTCTAATGGTCTGACCATTAGACTATCGGGTGTTAGGTTGGCCGGTTGGTTTGTAAANNTATTATTTTATAAGATAATTGTGGAGGTTGGATTATGGAAGTAAACCTGGGATTAGCTTTAATGGCATTTATTCCGATTCTGTTCACTATTGTGATAATGACTGCTTTTAACTGGCCGGCAAAAAAAGCACTACCTGTTGCCTGGCTCCTTTCTGTCCTTATTGCATATTTCACCTGGAGTATGGATCTTTATCATATTTTAGGATATTCTTTGTTCGGAGTGCTGAAGGCTCTTGATGTACTTATTATTATTTTCGGCGCTATTCTTATTCTTAATACCCTGAAGCTTTCAGGCGGTATGGCAACGATTAATAATGGTTTCCTTAACATCACAGAAGATAAGCGCATTCAGGCTGTAATTATCGGCTGGATGTTCGGCGCGCTTATTGAGGGTGCAGCCGGTTTCGGTACACCTGCCGCTCTTGCAGGGCCGCTCCTTGTTGGTCTCGGGTTTCCTCCTCTTGCAGCTGCAATGGTGGCGCTTATTTTCAATAGTTCACCTGTAAGCTTCGGGGCAGTGGGTACGCCCGTTTTCGGCGCCATGTCTACAATTGCCGGGAATCTCCCTAAAGATCCTGCAATTGTTGAGGGCTTTAAGCTTTCTCTTGCACAGTGGACCGCGATTGGCCATTCAGTTGTGGGTATCTTTATACCGCTTCTTGCACTCTGCATGCTTACTAAATTTTTCGGGAAAGAACGTTCAATTAAACCTGCATTAGAGGCGGCACCTTTTGCGATTTTTGCTGGTATCGTTTTTATTGTACCATATATGCTCATTGCTACATTACTTGGCCCTGAGCTTCCATCTCTGGTTGGCGGCCTTATAGGTTTACCTATAATAGTTTTTGCTGCCAAGAAAGGTTTCCTCGTGCCTAAAAAGGCATGGCACTTTGCTGATAAATCTGAATGGGAAGAGGACTGGAAAGCTGTTATTGATACAGGTGCACTGGGGCAATCCACTATGTCACTCGTTAAGGCGTGGAGCCCTTATATCCTTATAGCACTTATTCTTATAATTACACGTATACCGGAGCTTGGCCTCAAAGCTTTTCTGTCATCACAGACAATATCTATTAAAAATATTATAGGAATAGAGGGACTGAATTACGGTCTGCCGTATCTTTATCTTCCGGGGACAGTTCCGTTTATACTTGTCGCGATTATTACACACTTTCTGCATGGCATGAATTTTACTGAAATTAAAACAGCATGGAAAACTTCATTCAAACAGATACTCGGCCCTGCATTTGCTCTCTTTTTCGGTGTTGCGATGGTTCAGCTTATGCTTAAATCCGGTACGAACGCAGCGGGTCTTGAGAGTATGATGACTACAATGGCTAAAGGGGTAGCGTATATTTCAGGAAGCGCTTATGTATTTGTTTCACCGTTTATCGGTGTACTGGGAGCTTTTATATCAGGTTCAAATACTGTTTCAAATATTCTCTTTGCATCACTTCAGTTTGAAACAGCAAAAATTCTTAACATGTCAACTCTACTTATTGTGGCACTTCAGGTAATAGGCGGAGCAGTTGGCAACATGGTCTGTGTAAACAATGTTGTTGCAGCATGCGCCACTGTCGGGACTCCCGGCGTTGAAGGTAAAATCATAAGAAGAAATGCAATTCCGATGTTTATTATGGCAATGGCTATTGCTTCTGTTTTTGCATTACTGATTTATAATGGTGTAGATCCATTTCCCCTAGGGAAATGATTAAAGTAACGCTTACTCTCTCCCGCGCGGGATGCCCCCATTCTCGCGGGGATTTTTAAATGCATCGTGGCAGTTTCCATTATTGCCACAATGCATAATATTTTGAAGTAAATATTTAAGGAGACTTAAAATGTCAAAGAAATTGAAGTCAATGGATGGAAATACAGCTGCAGCGCATGTAGCCTATGCGTTCACAGAAGTAGCTGCTATTTATCCGATTACCCCATCGTCAACAATGGCGGAGCTGATTGACGAATGGGCAGCATATGATAAGAAAAATATCTTCGGGAATATAGTAAAGGTTGCAGAGATGCAGTCAGAGGCAGGCGCGGCAGGAGCTGTACACGGTTCACTGCAGAGCGGAGCGCTGACTACTACCTTTACCGCATCCCAGGGCCTTCTTCTTATGATACCAAATATGTATAAAATTTCCGGAGAACTTTTACCGGGAGTTTTTCATGTAACCGCGCGAACACTTGCAGCGCAGGCGCTTTCAATTTTCGGAGACCATTCAGACATTTACGCAGTAAGGCAGACAGGTTTTGCGATGCTTGCCAGCGGAAGTGTTCAGGAGGTAATGGATCTTGCGGGCATAGCGCACCTTGCTTCAATAAAGACAAGAGTGCCGTTCCTTCATTTTTTTGACGGATTCAGGACATCACATGAAATCCAGAAGATTGAAGTGATGGATTATGAGGATCTTGAAAAAATGATCGATTATGATGCCCTTAATGAATTCAAGAACAGGGCGCTTAATCCGGAGAATTCATGTACAAGGGGAACAGCTCAGAATCCTGATATATTCTTCCAGGCAAGAGAGGCAAGCAACAAGTACTATGAAAAACTTGATGATACTGTAAATGATTACATGCAGCAGATCAGCAAGGTGACGGGGAGAGAGTACAAGCCATTCACATACTACGGAGCACCTGATGCAGAGAATATCATCATTGCAATGGGCTCAGTAACAGAAACTATAAAAGAGGTAATTGACTACCTCGGAGCAAAAGGTGAGAAAGTAGGACTCGTATCAGTACATCTCTACAGACCCTTCTCTGCCAAGTATCTTTTTAATGTACTGCCGAAAAGCGTTAAAAGAATCGCAGTACTCGACAGAACAAAGGAGCCCGGCGCAAACGGCGAGCCGCTATATCTTGACGTAAGGGATGTATTCTATAACAGGCCCGGAGCGCCGCTGATCGTCGGCGGAAGATACGGACTCAGCTCAAAGGATACAACGCCTGCGCAGATGCTTGCAGTATATGAAAACCTTAAGCTTCCTGAACCTAAAAACGGCTTCACAGTGGGGATCGTGGATGACGTAACATTCAAGTCGCTTCCAATGGGCGAGAATGTCAGCGTAACACCTCCAGGAACAATTGAAGCAAAATTTTACGGGCTTGGTTCTGACGGAACAGTTGGAGCGAACAAAAACTCCATCAAGATCATTGGTGATACAACTGACATGTATTCACAGGCATACTTTGCCTATGACTCCAAGAAGTCAGGCGGTATAACAGTATCACACCTCCGTTTCGGGGAGAAGCCTATCAGGTCAACATATCTCATCAATAACGCGGACTTTGTAGCGTGTCACGTACCGTCATATATCCATAAGTATGACATGCTGAGAGGAATCAAGAAAGGGGGGACATTCCTCCTTAACACAATGATGAGTAAAGAAGAGGTAATAAAAAACCTCCCTGATAAGATGAAGCTTGATCTTGCAAAGAATGAAATCAACTTCTACATAATAAATGCCACAGAGATAGCTGAAAAGCTGGGTCTCGGCACAAGAACAAACACCATCATGCAGGCGGCATTCTTTAAACTCGCGAATGTAATACCATACGAGAAAGCAGTAACAGAGATGAAGAATGCGATTAAGAAATCGTACGGCAAGAAAGGTGATGATGTTGTTAAGATGAACAACGCGGCTGTAGACAGCGGCGCTGAAGGCCTTGTGAAGATCGATATACCTGCTGAATGGAAAACCATAGCATGTAAGGCGGAAACAAGGGCAGATGTACCAGAATTTATCAGCAAAATCATGGAACCGATAAACAGACAGGAGGGGGATCTCCTCCCTGTGAGCGCGTTTATGGATATGCCTGATGGAACATTCCCTGCGGGAACAACAGCGTATGAGAAGAGGGGTATAGCAGTTAACGTACCTGAGTGGATACCTGATAACTGTATCCAGTGTAACCAGTGCGCCTATGTATGTCCCCACGCTGTAATCAGACCGTTCCTCCTTGACGAGAAGGAAGCTGCTGCAGCACCAAAAGGGATAAAACTTGTTGATGCAAAAGGTAAAGGATTTGAAGGCCTTAAATTCAAGATCCAGATATCTCCCCTTGACTGTACCGGATGCGGAAACTGCGCGCAGGTATGCCCTGCAAAAGATAAAGCACTTGTGATGAAACACCTTGAAACACAGCTTTCTGAGGCAGAAAACTGGAACTACATGGCTGAGAAAGTAACATACAAGGATAATATCCTTCCAAAGAACACTGTTAAGGGGAGCCAGTTCTCACAGCCTCTATTTGAATTCTCAGGAGCATGCGCAGGCTGCGGTGAGACACCGTACATCAAACTTATAACCCAGCTTGTGGGTGACAGGATGATGGTTGCTAACGCCACAGGGTGCTCGTCAATTTATGGCGGTTCAGCTCCGGCAACACCATACTGCAGAAACAAAGCAGGGCAGGGACCCGCATGGGCAAACTCACTCTTTGAGGACAACGCTGAATACGGATTCGGAATGAATCTTGGCGTAGAGCAGATGAAGGTAAGGATTAACGATCTTTCACTTCAGTATGAGTCAGAGGGCTCCTCATCTGAACTTAAAGCTCTTCTTAAAGAGTGGAGAGAGAATAAGAACAATGCTGAGAAGACAAAGGAACTGAAGGAGAAACTTATACCGCTCCTTGAGAAAGAGAGCGCGAAATCAGCAAAAGAGATACTTAAACTGAAACAGTATATAGTGAAGAAATCGATATGGATCTTCGGCGGAGACGGCTGGGCGTACGACATCGGCTTCGGCGGACTTGATCATGTAATCGCTTCCGGTGAGGATGTGAACATACTTGTAATGGATACAGAAGTGTATTCTAACACCGGCGGTCAGTCATCAAAGGCAACACCAACCGCTGCTGTAGCAAAATTTGCAGCTTCAGGGAAGAAGATCCGGAAGAAAGACCTCGGCATGATTGCAATGTCTTATGGATATGTGTACGTTGCCCAGGTTTCCATGGGAGCAAACCATGCACAGTACCTTAAAGCGGTAATGGAAGCTGAAGCATATCCCGGGCCGTCACTTATAATAGCTTATGCGCCTTGTATTAACCACGGGCTGAGAGCCGGAATGGGTAAATCGCAGCTTGAGGCAAAACTTGCAGTTGAGTGCGGCTACTGGAGTCTTTACAGGTACAATCCGCTTCTTGAGGAGGAAGGGAAGAATCCGTTTATCCTTGATTCCAAAGAGGCAGACTACAGCAAGTTCCAGGATTTCCTCATGGGTGAAGTGCGTTACACTTCACTGAAGAAGGAGTTCCCCGGTAAAGCTGATGATCTGTTTAAGGCTGCAGAAGAGAATGCGAAGTGGAGACTGAAAAACTACAAAAGACTGGCATCGGCTGGTGAATAGAATTCATTACGAGGGTTCTAAAAAATAATTAAGGTCAGGAGAACTATCATGGATAAAAACTTAATAAATGAACTGGTTTCTCTTTTAGGCAAGGATAATGTCCTTACCAGTAAAGAGGATAAGATAAATTATTCTTATGATGCGACACCGGATGTTCAGCGTTATGAACCAGATGTCATTGTCACGCCTGCCTCAAAAGAAGATGTAATCAGACTTGTAAAGATAGCTGCTAAACATAAAATTCCTCTTGTTACGCGGGGTGCAGGTACAAATCTCAGTGGAGGTACTATACCAGTTGATGGAGGAATAGTTCTCTCAATGCTGAATTTAGATAGAATAATTGAGGTTGATTCTGCAAATCTCACTGCAACAGTTGAACCCGGCCTTGTAATACAGAGGCTCAATGAAGCAGCAGCGGCCTACGGATTGATTTATCCGCCTGATCCGGGCACAGTGACCACTGCAACAATGGGCGGTTCAGTCAGTGAATGTTCAGGGGGACTCAGGGGCCTGAAGTATGGTGTTACCAAGGATTATGTCATGGGCCTTGAAATTGTAATGCCGGATGGTGAAGTTATACATACAGGCGGAAAAACAGTTAAAAATGTCAGCGGGTATGATCTTACCAAACTTTTCACAGGATCTGAAGGTACACTGGGTATAATCACAGAAATAATTGTGAAGCTTATTCCTGCTCCAAAATTCAGGAGGAGTATGCTTGTGATATTTGATAATCTTGATAATGCAGGTAAAACGATAGCTGATATCATAAGTAATAAAGTTATACCGGCAACTCTGGAAATAATGGACAACGTTACTATCCGTACTGTTGAGAATTATTCAAAGATCGGTCTCCCTGTTGATGCTGAAGCTGTTCTTGTAATAGAAGTAGATGGTAGTATCGAGAATGTTGTTCTTAATGAATTTGAAACTGTTAAGTCAATATGCACAGGAAACGGAGCAGTCTCAGTAAAGCTTGCAGAGAGTGATGCTGACAGAGATGCAATCTTTGCGGCAAGAAGAGCAGCTTTACCGGCACTTGCCCAGGTTAAACCTACAACAATTCTTGAAGATGCAACAGTTCCGAGAAGCAGAATTCCTGAAATGCTTAAAGCAATTAAAACAATAGGTGAAAAGTATAAGATCAGAATCGGTACTTTCGGCCACGCCGGCGATGGAAATCTTCATCCTACTATTTTAACAGATGAATCTGATAAAGAGGAGATGGAGAGGGTACATAAGGCAATAGACGAGATATTCAGTACTGCCATAAATCTTGGAGGTACTCTATCCGGTGAGCATGGGATAGGGATGGCTAAATCTAAGTATATGGAAATGCAGTTCGGAAAATCAGGTATGGATGTAATGAAGAAGATTAAGCAGGCCCTGGATCCTGATAATATTATGAATCCGGGTAAGGTTTTCTGGAGGGGCTGATTATGACAGTATATGATTCTATAGATGAAGTAAGGGACGAGTTGCTGAAATGTATGAAGTGCGGCAACTGCATGGAGGTCTGTCCGGTTTATATTGAGACTAAGAAAGAGGGCTCTGTTGCACGAGGGAAAATAAGGCTCATTGACGCTCTGTTAAATGGTGATCTTGATTATACAGAGGGACTTGAGGAGAGGATCGGTTTATGCCTCACATGTATGGCCTGTGTTGCTAAATGTCCATGCGGAGTAAAGGTTGATAAAATTATTTTCGGCGCAAGGGCAGCTATTGTGAAAAACAGGGGACTCCACCCTGTAAAGAAAGCCATATTCTCAGTGGTTAAACGTCCGAAGCTTTTTAACCTCGGTATGATTGCAGGGAGTAAATTACAGGGCCTTGCATTTAAAAAACATGTATCTGTAACAGGAGCTCATCCGAGATTCCCCTTCGGGCTCGACATGAGGAGAATAATACCTCCGCTTGCGGCAAAACCTCTCAGAAGCCAGCTGCCTGAAGTGATAAAGGTTCCAAATCCTGTAAAAAAAGCGGCATTCTTTACAGGGTGCAGCATGAATTTTCTTTATGCCGATGCCGGCCTGGCGCTGGTTGAAGTTCTGAAAAAAAATAATGTGGAGCTCACAGTGCCGAAGGAGCAGCATTGCTGTGGTATGCCTTTACTTGCCCACGGTGATGCGGAGACAGTGCTGCAGATGGCGAAATCTCATGTGGATATTTTCAGCAAGCTCGATGTTGAACACATAATAACAGTATGCGGCTCAGGCGGGACAATGTTTCAGCACCATTACGTGGATATGCTTAAGGATGACCCTGAATACGCGGAAAAGGCACGCAGGGTCGCAGACAAGATTATTGATATTTCTGATTATATAGTTACAGTTATAGGACTCGACGAATCTAAACTCGGTACTCTCAATATGACAGTTACATATCATGACCCGTGTCACCTTAACAGGGGAATGGGAGTTAAAGATTCGCCAAGAATAATTCTCAAAAAGATCCCGGGGCTGAAATTTGTCGAGATGAAAAACGCCGACAGGTGCTGCGGCAGTGCAGGATCATTCAGTCTCACACACTATGATCTGTCAATGGATATTCACAGGCATAAATCTGATGCCATTAAAGCAACAGAAGCTGATGCAGTGACAACAGGTTGCGGGTCCTGTATAATGCAGCTTGCGGACGGTATGAACCGCTTTAATATGAATCTGCCGGTGTATTATACAATACAGATACTTGCAAAATCATATGAAGCAAAAGAGATGGAAAAGAAGCAGAAGAGTTAATACTTTTAAAAGATGCAGGTGAAACTGATTCATATATAACGGATCAGTTTCTCCTGCTTTGTTGTCAGAGTAATTTTTTTGGAGGCTGTTTATGTACGATAAATTTAAATCAAGAGCTGAAGCTGTAGGAGCTGAGGTTCACAGGTTCAGAACTAAAAGTGATGCGAAGGAATTTATCCTTTCATTCCTCAGTAAAGAGGGAGTAGCTGATAAAGAGAGGGCTTCTGCACTCTGGAGTGATTCAGGCTTCCTGAAAGGGGAGGATAAAGAGTCATTGTGCAAAAGAGTACCGGGACTAAAGTTTGATATTTCACGTCAGCTGGCAGCTGATTCAATAGCGGGTATCAGTGAAATGTCCTATGCGCTTGCAGATACCGGCTCCCTTGTGTCTGATCAGACCTCCATAAATGAACGGCTCGTTTCGACACTCCCTCCCATTCATATAGCTATAGTGAGTACAGCATCTATCCTTGAAGATAAAACCGCTGTATTTAAAAAACTCAGGCCGGAAAACAGCAGTTACATAGCTTTTATCACAGGCCCCAGCAGAACTGCTGATATCGAACGGGTTCTCACTATCGGTGTCCATGGCCCGAAGAGGCTTGTGATTGTTTTCGTTGATGAGATGGAGGGCTAATGTTATGGAAAAAAAATTTAAAAAATCAATAAATGATGCAGTGAATAACTCCATCCTCACCGGAGCTCTCGGTAAATTCTCCGAGGCTTACAGGGTAAACAGGGCAAAAGCTTATGAGGGTATAGATTTCGAGGAGTTACGTCAGACTATTGCTGACAGGAAATCTTATGCGGCAAAACATCTTGAAGAACTTGCTGCACAGTTCAAAAAAAATGCCGAAGCCAGAGGAGCTAAAGTATTCAGGGCAGGTAGCGCTCAGGATGCTGTTGATTATATACTTAAAGTGGCGAAAGATAATAATGTAAAGTCTGTTGTTAAATCAAAATCAATGGCCAGCGAGGAGATTCACCTGAATAAACACCTTGAAGAGATCGGTGTATCTGTAAGAGAGACAGACCTCGGTGAATGGATTATCCAGCTTGCAGGGCAGAGGCCGTCACACATGGTAATGCCCGCCATACACATGACAAAGGAACAGGTGTCAGATCTCTTCAGCAAGGAGGTGCATGAGCGTCTCACTAACGATATACCAAAACTTGTTGAAGTTGCACGTCACGAACTGCGGACAAAATTCCTTGAGTCGGATATGGGGATTTCCGGAGGAAATATCGCTGTAGCTGAAACTGGAAGTATTGTAATTGTTACCAATGAAGGGAATGCCCGGATGACAACAATGCTCCCTAAAATTCATGTCGCTCTTGTGGGGATAGAAAAGTTCGTCGAAAAGTTTGATGATATAGTTCCCATACTGACAGCTTTACCGAGAAGTGCCACTGCACAGCTGCTTACAAGTTATGTTTCAATTATTACAGGCGTAACTCCAAATACAGACGGCACAATGAAAGATCTCCATATCGTACTTATGGATAATCACAGGACAGAGATGTCAAAGGACCCGAAATTTGCGCAGGCGATGCAGTGCATCAGGTGCGGTTCATGTCTTAATGTATGCCCCATATTCCGTCTTGTGGGGGGACATGTATTCGGCAGTACATATACCGGCGGTATCGGAACAATACTTACAGCATGGTTTGAGGAGATGAAAAACTCCGAGGATATACAGGGACTCTGTATCCAGTGCGGCAACTGTAAAGAGGTGTGCCCCGGCAAACTCGATATACCTGAAATGATCCTTGAGATAAGACGGAGGATAGTTGCAGATAAAGGTCAGTCACTTGCTCAGAAGGCGATATTCACCGTGGTGAACAACCGGAAGATGTTTCACGCAATGCTTCGTACAGCATCATTAACAGGGAAACCTTTTACCACAGGGAGTTATATTCGTCACCTTCCGCTTTTTCTCTCTGATCTAACAGAGGGACGGAGTCTCCCCGCAATAGCGGCAACTCCATTCAGAGATCAGTTTAAAAAGATAAAGCAGCCGGCATCCGATAAAAAGATCGCTTTCTATTCAGGGTGTCTTATAGATTTTGCTTACCCGGAAATGGGTGTGGCGCTGGTGAAGATTCTTAATAAAGCAGGATATGCAGTTGTCTATCCGCAGGAGCAGACCTGCTGCGGCGCTCCGGCAAGATATAACGGAGCCTATGAAGTGGCAGCGAATAACGCGGTGGATAACATAAAAGCTCTGCTTAAAGAGGACGTGCAATATGTTGTATCAGCATGCCCAACATGTACAGTAGCGCTTAACCATGAGTTTAAAAGTACATTCGAAAGCCTGGGGCAGACAGAACATATTGAAGAAGCTGAAAAGCTTGCAGCAAAGGTAATAGATTTTTCTGTACTTGCCAAAAAGCTGATCGATGAAGGGAAACTTAAACTCAAAAAAGGTGTAAATCCCGGTTCTCTGACATATCATGATTCCTGTCACCTGAAACGTACGTTGAAGGTTTCTGAACAGCCCCGCGAGATTCTTCGCAAAGCAGGATATGAAATTAAAGAGATGTTCGAATGTGATATGTGCTGCGGCATGGGGGGCTCATACTCCATAAAACTTCCTGAGATCTCCAGGCCTATACTTCAACGGAAGCTCGAGAACATCAGGAACACTGGAGCACCATTAGTGGCAATGGACTGTCCGGGGTGCGTTATGCAGATAAGGGGCGGAGTAGATCAATCAGGTGATAAAATATCAGTTAAGCATACGCTTGAGCTTCTGGCTGAACTGATTGAAGATTAAAAGCATAGACCTCCTTTTTGAATATATTAAATAAGGAGTCCCCGGTGGTGTCATCGGGGACTCCTTAGACATTTTTTGGCAGATTTGGTTTCATCTTGCTGCGTTTCAGATTCTATTAAAGAAAATTTGAAATCAGTATAGATTATTATAGTCGACAAATATTATAAAATTTTAATTATATCATTCATTGACCGGCATAATATGAAGCTATTTTTGCATGAGGTATTTCAGATGGATTTTAAACCTATTCAGCAGCAGAAGATTTACGAACAGATCGTTGAACAGATAAAAGTTATGATAACCGAAGGAAATCTTAAACCGGGAGACAAACTTCCCGCAGAATNNAAGGGTTCTTGCAGAAAACCTTAATGTAAGCAGGGCCTCTGTCCGCGAAGCTTTAAGTGCACTGCACCTGCTGGGTATTCTGGAGATTAAACCGGGTGAAGGAACTTTTATCAAACAGAGTGATGTAAATTCAATCATTCAGCCCCTTGCTCTTCTTTTGCTTATGGAGAGAGATACTGCTCTGGAGATCCTTCAGGTAAGAAAAGGATTGGAGGTGGAGTCTGCCGGGCTTGCGGCGATCAATGCGACTGATGATGATCTTAAAAAACTCGGGAAAATAATCGATGATATGGAGAGACAGATGCTTAAATCCGCACTTGGAGAGTTTACAGACTGGGAGTTTCACTTTGCTCTGGCGCACGCCGCACGTAATTCACTCCTTGTGAGACTTATGAATACTATATCAGACACGATGCAGAAAACAATTACGATTAACAGGGAAAAACTGTTTAAGAAAGAAGGGAATCAGCATACTCTTTTCAAACAGCATCTGGAAGTTTACGAAGCTGTCAAAAACAGAGATGTTGAGATGGCGCGACGTAAAATGTATGAACATCTTACTTTTGCAGAAGAAGAGATGCAGAGGTGAGGATGAATATCAGGTTAATTTTATTGACAAAAAATATTACTTGCATTTAGGTGCTGGAATGCCTGAATATATGAAAGGAAACTGCGAATATTCAGGCTGTAATTTTTTAAAGTGAATATAAAAAATTTATTATAAAAAATGAAAATTTGAATATGACTAACCGGTCTAAAGGATGCTCTGTAATACTGTTTCTGATGTTTTTACTTTCCTGTGGAGGTAGAGCAGAAGTTGTCAGTCGTATGCTTCTCGGTACAGTTGTAACAATTACAATAGCAGATAAAAATGATAATTCAGTTGAGCTTTTTAATCTTGCTTTTAATGAAATAGAAAAAGTACAGAGAGATTTCAGCTTATACAGCAATGATTCTGAAATATCTTTGATAAACAGGAAGGGATACCCCGGACCTCTGAAGGTCAGTAATGATCTGTTTTTTATGATTAAAAGCTCTATTGATGTCTCAGAAAAAACAGGGGGGGCGTTTGATTTAACATGGGCCTCGTCGGGGAAGTTGTGGGATTTTTCAGCAGAGGAGTTTACCCCTCCTGATGATGTAAAGATTAAAAGTGTTCTCCCTCTGATATCATATAAGAATATCAGAATTGATGAAAGCAGTAATTCTATAAGATTTCTGAAGAAAGATACAAAAATAGGCCTGGGGGCTATTGCCAAGGGTTTTGCTGTTAAGAAGGCTGTTTCCGCTCTCAAAAGCAGGGGAGTTAAGGGAGCAATTGTGGCTTGTGCAGGAGATATTCAGGTAATAGGTGATTATAATGGAAGGCGCTGGAAAGCCGGAATCCGGGACCCGCGCGGAAATTCTGTAATTGCGACTTTTCTGATGGATGACGGAGAGGCTGTTTCAACCAGCGGTGATTATGAAAGATTCAGGATTGTTAATGGCAGAAGGTATCACCATATTATAGATCCTTCAACCGGATATCCTGCTGATTCAGGACTTATTTCTGTAACGGTTTTCAGCCATGACCCTCTTGTTTCGGATGCGTATTCAACTGCATTTTTTGTGTCAGGAATTGACAGGACAAAGAGGACACTTATGACAATGACTGATATCTCAGCCGTTCTTGTTGATGAGAATATGACTGTTCATGTTTCCACTAATATTAAGGGGAAATTGCAGTTCAGGGAAGATCTTAAAGTGATCTATTNNGCTAAGATTCTTGACAAAATCTGGATTCAGATGGATTTTTTTTCTATTATAAATCAGGCGGAGATTTTATGCAGACAGATATACAGGAAGATGTTCAGGAAGGTTTTATTTTAAAACTGGATGGAGATTTCGCCAAAATAAGAGTTTCGGGCCATGCTGATTGCGATAATTGCCAATCCTGCAATGTGGCAAACATGGAGATACTTGCCTATAATTCCATTAAAGCAGGAATGGGGCAGAAGGTGAAGTTTATTATGATCCAGGAGAATATGATAAGGATCTCTTTTATGCTTTTTATTCTCCCCCTTCTTTCAATTTTTGCGGGTCTTTATGCCGGTTCTATTGCGGCTTCATATATTCATTTCAATGAAACAGCGTTCATGACTATCGGAGCGTTCTTGTTTCTTGCAGCAGCGATTGTTATCATATATTTTTATGATAAAAGATATAAACGTAACAAATCAAATTTTCCTCAAGTAATCGAAGTTATTAAGTGAATGAGGTAACTATGCTTAAAATAAAAAAGGGCGGAGTTCATCCGCATGACGAAAAAGAGAGTACAGAGCACAAGAAGATCGAAACCCTTCCTGTTCCCTCAAAACTCTTTATCCCTCTGCGGCAGCATATAGGGGAGCCGGCAGTTCCTGTTGTTAAAGCCGGAGATATGGTTAAAAAAGGGCAGGTGATCGCTGAATCTCCTGACGGCAGAGCTACACCAGTACACAGTTCAACATCAGGTAAGGTGGCGGAGATCGGTAATTATATGCATCCGCTCTACGGACTTTCACCATGTGTGGTTGTCGAGTCTGACGGACTTGATGAGTGGCAGGAGAATCTCCTTGCAGAGAGGAACTGGGAAACACTCAGTAATGCCGAGATGATCGATATCATTTTTAAAAACGGTATTGTAGGTATGGGGGGAGCCGGGTTCCCGACACACATTAAATTATCACCTCCGAAAGATAAGAATATTGATACGCTTATCGTGAACGGCGCTGAATGTGAACCCTATCTTACATCAGACTACAGGATGATGATTGAATTCCCTGACGAGATAATCAAGGGTACTCTCATTACCATGAAAATTCTGAATGTGCAGACCTGTTATATCGGTATAGAGCATAACAAGCCTGATGCGATTAAGCTGATGACCGAAAAATGTAAAGGTACATCTATCCAGATTGTGGAGCTTGAAACAAGGTATCCGCAGGGAGCGGAGAAGATGATGATTAAGGTCATCACCGGTCGGGAAGTTCCATCCGGTAAACTTCCAATGGATGTGGGATGTGCTGTGCAGAATATCGGTACACTAAAAGCCATTACAGAAGCAGTTGAGAAAAATATTCCTCTTATTGAAAGGGTTGTAACTGTCGCGGGTAAAACAGTAAAGGATCCGAAGAACCTTATGGTTAAACTGGGCACACCTTTTAAAGAGATGTTTGAATACTGCGGCGGATTTATAGCGCCTAACGGCAAAATAATCATGGGCGGACCTATGATGGGTATGGCGCAGGTGAACCTTGAGTCTGTTGTAATCAAGGCAGCTTCTGGCATTGTCTCAATTGCAGATAATGATGTTGATTATCAGCCTGAGAAAGCCTGTATAAGATGCGGCCGCTGCGTGGAAGTCTGCACAATGGGTCTCAGACCGAACATATTAAGCATATTAAGCGAGAAAGGGCAGCACCAGACAGCTCAGACAGATTACGATCTCATGGATTGTGTTGAGTGCGGCTGCTGCTATTATGTATGCCCTTCAAGAAGAAATATTGTTCATTATATCAGGCAGTCCAAGGCAAAGAATGCTATGCTCAGGGCTGCGGCAAAAACAGGGAGTAAATGATGGATCCAAAAGATAATAAAGTTAATCAGACACCGGAAAAACTTATAGTCACATCATCTCCGCATGTTCATGACACGGAAAGTGTGACCAAGATTATGTGGATTGTGAATCTGACTCTCCTTCCGGCTGCGGTATTTTCGGTTATAAATTTCGGCCTTCCGGCGCTTGTAACTATGCTTCTCTGTATCGCAGGCTCTGTAGCGTTTGAGGCTGCTATACAGTACTGGAGAAAGAAGGAGATCACTGTAAGCGACGGGAGTGCTGTTCTTACAGGTCTTCTTATGGCAATGTGTCTCCCTCCGTCTATTCCGTGGTATATACCTCTTGTGGGGTCATTTGCCGCAATAGGTATTGCAAAGCATACAATGGGGGGCTTGGGGCATAATATTTTCAACCCTGCACATATCGGCCGTGCGTTTGTTATGGCCAGTTATCCTGTTGCAATGACAACATGGGCTGTTACCCGTATCGGTAAAGAGGGGGATTTTTCAGGAGCAATGGGAAAAATCGCGAGCCTTGATGTGGTCACAGGGGCAACACCTCTCGGGATCCTTAAACAGCAGGGCTATCAGGCTCTTGTTGATTCTTTCGGCAGCCAAGCGGCAATGTATAAAGCTCTTCTTATAGGCAACAGGGGAGGAAGTCTTGGTGAGACTTCAGCTATTCTTCTGATTATTGGCGGGCTGATTCTTATCGCAAAGAAATATATCAAGTGGCAGGTACCTGTTGTAATGATAGGAACTGTTGGAATCCTCACATGGATACTTGGTGGAAAGGTTGATGGAAAGCTGGTATTATTTACAGGGGACCCGATACTGCATATGATTTCAGGAGGCCTTATAATCGGTGCATTTTTTATGGCTACTGATATGGTAACAACTCCGATAACCACAAAAGGGCAGATTATTTTTGCTGTGGGCTGCGGTGTTATTACGGTACTCATCAGGCTTTACGGTGGATATCCTGAAGGCGTATGCTATTCCATACTGCTGATGAACGCGGTAACTCCGCTTATTGACAGGTATGTATACCCGAAAAAATTCGGTTCAATCCCTGAACCGGCTAAAAGGAGATAGAAATGACTCATACAGATCACAATGATAACAGTATGTTCAGGATTACTCTGAATCTGACTCTCGCAGCATTTCTATCCGGTGTGATTATTGCAGTTGTATTTTATTTCACGGCACCAATAGCGGAGATTCAGAGAATAAAAATGAAGGAACAGTCTATGAAAGAGCTGATTCCGGAAGCGACTTCTTTTACCCCTATTCAGGGTAAAGATGAGTGGTTCAAGGCTGAAAAAGACGGTCAGCTTTTAGCATATCTGATTCTTGCAAGTGAAAAGGGCTTTGACGGCCATGTTAAAATGTTTGTCGGAGCAACTCCGGATCAGAAAGTGATAGGGTTTAAAGTCCTTTCACATAAAGAGACTCCGGGTCTGGGAGATCAGGCTTTTAAACCGAAATTTGCCGATCAGTTCACAGGCAAGGGTTATCAGCAGCTTGAACTCGTAAAGATTCAGGAGGAGGGCAAGATTACAGCAGTTACAGGCGCTACAATTACATCGCGCGCTGTTACCAATGGAATCAAACATGCCCTTGTTGAACTTGAAAAATTTCTAAATGAAAGTAAATAAGAGGTGCGGATGAATCTGTGGAAGGAGTTTACTAAAGGTTTAATTGCTGAAAATCCTATTTTCAGACTGGCACTGAGCCTCTGCCCCGCGCTTGCTGTAACATCAAACGTTTATAACGCGCTCGGTATGGGTCTCACTGTAATGTTTGTTATAACATGTAACAACATTTCTGTATCCACATTCAGGAATGTTATTCACCCCAAGGTGAGGGTTCCTGTTTATATTATATCTATTGCGACAATTGTAACTGTTGCAATGCTTGTACTTGAGGCATTTCTTCCGGTCCTTTTTAAAGAACTGGGAATATACCTCTCACTTGTGGTTGTATTTGCGATAATTCTTGCAAGGGCCGAGGTTTT
The DNA here is from genome assembly GCA_002425885.1 of Spirochaetia bacterium UBA5550. Taxonomy (GTDB): domain Bacteria; phylum Spirochaetota; class UBA4802; order UBA4802; family UBA5550; genus UBA5550. The sequence continues at coordinate 27,571 of DINC01000246.1, forward strand.
TGCAGCGAAGAATAAAGTCATACCAGCTATGGTTGACGGACTCGGTATGGGTGCAGGTTTTACCCTGGGTATGGTAACTATCGGCGGTATCAGAGAGATAATCGGTAACGGGTCCTTTTTCGGCTACCAGTTGCTTGGAAGCTGGTATCACCCGCCCCTTATAGTAATTCTCGCGCCTGGCGGATTTATTGTGATCGGCTTTATTATTGGTGCGATGAATCTCTCTGAAAAACGCAAAAAAGAGAAGATGGAAAAAACTGCAGCAGCTGGAGGTAATATATGACAGAGTATTTTCTGCTTTTTTTAAGTGCAGCGATAGTTAATAACTTCGTTTTATCAAGATACCTGGGGCTCTGTATATTTTTTGGTGTATCTAAAAATTTTCACGCCTCTTCGAGTATGGGTTTGGCAATTATTTCTATTATCACCATGAGTTCAATGCTCACATGGGTTATTGAGCATTTCATTCTTCAGCCTCTCGGTTTATATTTCCTGAGAATGATTGTTTTTGTCGTTGTAATTGCAGTATTTGTTCAGCTGCTTGAAATGGTGATTAAAAAGTTTATGCCAACTCTCTATAATATCTGGGGGATATACCTTCTTCTTGTTGCAACAAACTGCGTAATTCTCGGCGTGCCTATTATTAACTCAGAGGAGCATTTTACTTTTCTTAAGAGTACAGTCAATGCTCTCGGTTCAGGAACAGGTTTTGCCATTGCGCTTATTCTATTCGCAAGTTTAAGGGAAAAACTTCAATTCTCTGACGTTCCAAAGAGTCTTGAAGGGCTTGGTATAGCTTTTATACTGGCGGGTATGCTGGCTCTTGCTTTCCAGGGTTTCAGCGGTATGATCCCGCTATAATGTTATAAAGGAGCAGATATGATAACAGCAATATATGCAGTATTGGCGATGGTTGGATTGGGCATTTTTTTCGGCTTTTTTATCTCCTTCGCAAATAAAAAATGGGCGGTTGAAATCGACCCTCGAATTCATGAAGTTGAGGATGCTCTTCCCAAAGGGCAGTGCGGCGCCTGCGGTTATCCCGGGTGTATGGCTTACGCTGAGGCAGTTGTAACAAATGCGGATGTTCCGCCTAACCTCTGTGCGCCGGGTAAAGATGCCGTAGCTCAGAAGGTCGCAGAGATAACAGGCAAAAAAGCTGAAGCTATGGAACCAAAAATTGCCTTTGTAAGATGCGCCGGAACTTATGAAAAAGCGGTGAGAACATCTCTGTATAAAGGTATCTCTGACTGTGTATCCGCCAATATGCTTCAGGGCGGTGACAAAGGGTGTACTTACGGATGTCTCGGATATGGCACATGCGTGAAAGTATGTATGTTTGACGCGCTTAAAATGAGCCCTGAAGGGATACCTGTTGTTAATCCTGATAAGTGTACAGGCTGCGGAAAATGCGCAACTGTTTGTCCGAGAGCAATAATCACTCTTGTATCTCCTGATGTTATGGTGAAAGTAAACTGTAACTCAAAAGATAAAGGTGCAGTAGTAAGGAAGAACTGTAAGGCAGGTTGTATAGGCTGCGGTCTCTGTGCAAAAGAGTGTCCTTACGGTGCTATTAAAATCGAGAATTTCCTGGCAATAGTTGACAGTTCCATCTGTAAGGAGAAATGCTCAGATCCTGTCTGTCTGGCTAAATGCCCCACAAAGGCAATACGCCCTGCTATATGGGGAACAGTTCCCGGTAAAGAGGTGGCTGAAGCCCAGGTCTGATTTTTTTATAATATGATTTAGTAAATAAACCGGAAATGACATTATTAAAATGTGTCATTATCCGGTTTTTTTATAATGATTTTCTCCGGTTATTTCCTTCCTGCAGTAAATACCATCATACATATTTTTTAATTTTATATAAAA
>DINC01000001.1 GCA_002425885.1 Spirochaetia bacterium UBA5550
CTAGCTCCAACATTGTAATACCGATATAGTTAATGTAATCAATAATACTTTACAAAGTACAAGGAGAATATATGGCAACCTCAAAACAAATAGGTCTTACTATCAAGAGAAAGACCGCAAAAGTAGCTAAGCTGAAAAAAGAACTTACTGCTGAAAATGCATCAATCGTGAAACTCAACGGAGAACTGACTGTTGCAAAGAAAAAAGAAGCCGAAGCAAAAGCGAAAGCAAAAGCCAAGCCAAAAGCAAAAGCTAAGCCGAAAGCAAAAGCTAAGAAGTAATCTTTTTCTGTAAATTATCAATTGCCATGATGCACTATAACAAAAGGCCCTTTTTCCGGGGCCTTTTGTTATATTATAAAAGAAGTTTGTCTACTGCTAAAATAAAATCAAAAATCAACCTTCTGATTCGAATTCATTTATGCTTCTAAAAGCATCCTCTTCTGTCTCATATATATCAAAATATGTTGTCATGCGTGACCTGTTGAAAATTTTTTTTACGAACTCACCCGGGCCGACTATTTTAAAGAATCTTCCATCTTTATTCAGCTTTCTTGAACTGCTTATCAACACTCCAAGTCCTGATGAATCAATATAAAAAACATCTTCCATATTAAGGACAACTGAATTTCTGCTTTGCTGAATCAGCATATCAATTGCTGCATCAAAAACCGGTGAGTTATAGATATCGATTCTATCAACACATTTAACCAGAGCAACTCCATTGATAATTTTTATATCAATATTCTGATTGGAAAATGAAAAATGAGGAGAAGCGTCCTGTTGTCCCATAATATTAACCAGTATTTTTACTTTTAAACAAAGAATCAGGGAATAATTAGTCTTGAACCTATTAATTCGCCTGCTATATAAAAAAATCAATAGAAATTTTCTATTTTTTTTGTGTATTATTCTACCCCGTACACCTCTGGTTACAATGTTCCATGAGAATTTCGTTATCTGGAAATCTTTTATCGATCTCCAGAAGGCGGTCATTGTAGTCCTCTGAAAGAGGTGTACTGCTTTGTTCAACAATAGCACTGCAAAGTGCCGCTGTGAATTCCGCTGAAAGTGTAATACTGCGAGCGGCACGGAGAATTCCTGTGTCTGCATCAATCAGGTGAATTCGAAGCTCTTCAGTATGTTCACCATCAGATGTTAGCTGCGGCAGTGTGCGCAGATTCCCGGGCACAAGATGTATTGAAAACGGCGAGTATCCGGTTACAGGGACAAGCTGTTTCTTATAATCTGTAAATTTATACACCAGAAGTATTATATCCCCCTGAAGAAAGATCCCCAGTTGTGCAGGCATTTTACGTATTACCTCTGTCACATATTTTGAGGGATTCTTCAATATGAATCTCAGTTCATGCGTGCCGCTGAAATAATTGTATTCAACAGCTTCCGGCCACTCTGTTCTCCCGGAGTAGTAAAGCTCCCCCACCTTTAATTCATGTTTTGCATTATCCCCATCAGGTTCAAATTCTCTCTCCTCATCCTCCGGCAAGAAGCCTCTGTGCGGATCATACTCACAGTCGATAACAACAAACCCCTTCTCCATGGAGTAACTCCGCAGCACAGTTTTTACCGGCACGGAAACCAGTCTCTCCTCATAATCAGACTCTGTCATATCTCCGGCAATATCGCTCTTAATAACACAAAGAATCCTGTGACCGCTCTTTGCTGTATATACATACCACTGCTTTATTTCTTCAGGGAGAGGTGAATGATACTTCACATCTGTTTTAATATTTTCTGANNATAATCTTATCTTTTGACATCACGTTTTATCCCATTTTTTACAATGTTTATTTTCGAACAAATTTTTCAGGATAAGCTTAATAATATAATTTTCTGTCATACAGGCTGTAGCGTGACCGCCCCGAGCGCAGTGAAGAAGCACTCATGGAGTGAAACCGGACAAAAATTTATGCTTATAATAATTATATAGATAGTCTTAGATTGAACAATTAAGTGCAACACTTTTCTATAAAATCAATTATTAAATAAAATTTGCTCAGCTGCTCTTCTGATATTAAGTTCAATAATATCTTAAACAGGGTGGATATANNGGATATGATGAAAAAACTTACTGTATTGTTATCGCTATTTATTTTCTTTTTTATGCTCTTTGCTGATTCCGTCACTGCTGACGAAGATGGCAAATTAAAATTTCAGAGAGCTGTACTATCTGACAAATACGCTGAAGTAGAGAAAATGCTGAAAACCGGTTTCAACGCAGACACCCTTTATGAAAGGGATGAGACAGCACTGATGATGGCAGTAACATACCGGCTCAACAGAATTACGGAACTCCTTCTAAAACATGGAGCTGATGTTAATAAAAATAATTCATCCGGAGAAACAGCTTTAATTAAAGCCTGCGGTTTCGGGTCTGATTATGTAAAAAAAAGCACCTCCGCTGCTGATAAACTTGCTATTGTAAAAATTCTCCTTAAAGCCGGAGCTGATGTCAATGTTCAGGTAAAAAATATATACTGGACACCTTTAATCTACGCAGCCTCTGATGGTAAAAATACAAATCTTGAAACAATACAACTGCTTGTTAATGCCGGAGCTGATGTAAATCATAAAGGGCGCTATGGCACTACAGCCTTAATCAAAGCAGCTTATGTACTGCGTTATGACATTGTATCTTATCTTTTTTCAAAAGGAGCAGATGTAAACGCAGTAAATACAGTGGCCCACGGGGAGAATGCACTGTTTGCGGTACTGGAGGGGAGCACGGGGGAATCTGTTCATTTTGATAAACGAAAAAAAAATGAAGTGCTTGAAAGCAAGACAAAAATTATCAGACTTTTACTGGAAAACAAAATTAACACCGGCTACAGAAACAAACTGCAGGAAAACGCTGTTCATCTTACATTAAGATTTATTGATACCACAACACCTGATACACTCAGGCTTCTGAAACAGTACGGCGCGGACTTTAACCTGAAAGATCACCTGGAAAAAACCCCTGTGTCAATTGTGAATTCAAATTACCTTGAAGGACATATATCAAAAAAACAGCACCATGATATAACCTCTCTCCTCAAAGAGCTTGGAGCAAAACCGGAACACATTGAAGCTGATATGACACAGCTGATCGTGGGGGCCATCACCCGCAACAATCTCAGGGAGATCAATGAATTCCTTTCAAAAGGTGCGGATATAAACGGCGGAGAGGACAAAAGCGGAGAACCTCTTCTCGCTGCGATTCAGTCTGAACATTCCATGAAGCTTGTGCCATACCTTGTAAAAAAAGGGGCTGATTTAAACAGGCCGGTGAAATCTCTTGGACGCAGTTCATTTCTTTTTGTTGCGGCTTATGGTGAAGGCTACACAATGCGTTACTCCGGATATCTTCCTCTTTACAAATATATGCTGAATAACGGAGCAGATGTTAATGATTCATTAAATGACGGCCGCTCCCCCCTTATGTTTACTACATATCACAATGATACTGAAGCATTGCAGCTGCTTATGACAAAAAAACCTGACGTAAACATGAAAGACAGGTCAGGCATGACCGCCCTGATGTACGCATGTAAAAACAACGCCGGAAAATCATTCATTGAGATACTTGTGAAAGCCGGATGTGACATTCACGCAAAAAACAATGAAGGTAAAACTGCACTGATGTTTGCTGTAACATCTGATGAAACAGATTCTATCCGCTTTCTCGTGGAGAAAGGTGCGGGTATAAATGACAGCGACAATTCGGGAATGACTCCGCTAATGCACGCTGCCTCAGACTTCCCGTCGCCTCGCAGGGCGGAGACGGTAAAATATCTTATCTCAAAAGGTGCAGCCCCCGCGTTAAAAGACAGTCAGGGCCGGACAGCCCTTGACTACGCGAAAGAGGCCTTCAGGAAATACAAAGGAGGGAAACCTGACATTATTGATATACTGAATAAACTGCCGAAGTGACAATACCGGCTGGTCTTCTTAACTCTCCTTAAGAAGACCTCTCTGCCGTGAAATATTCTCCATTTCAATATTGAACTCCGGGAACCGTATCCTGAGGCTGTCGAAATCAGACTTGGATAGCCTGTATACCTCGCAGTGTGTGAGAGTATGAATACTGGCGCTCCTTTTCTCCCCTATGAGAAGGGATGTTTCTCCGAAAGTTGAACCGGGGCCCAGTTTAGCAACCTGATTATCGTTAACAAGGACTTCTATTTCTCCGCTGCTTAAAAAAAACATGCAATCTCCATACTCACCCTGCCTGATTATGTAATCCTTCGGCAGATAGATTAATGGTTTCAGCATCTGTATTGCTTCGCGCACAAAGAGGTCATCGGCATCCTTAAACAGGTCAACCTTCATCAGCATGTCACGGTTTAGGTAGAGCATTATTTCAAGGGAGAGGCTCAACGGCAGATCAGACAGAGGATTATCGTCTGAAATATTTTTCTTCTTGTCCCATATATAGTAATAATAGCTCAGAATTTTCTCCTGCATATCTTTCGGGATGCTTTTATTATTAAGATATATCCTGACTGCTTCAATCTTCTTAACAAATTCAGCTCTTGCCACGTCAAGATTTGCAATAAGACCAGACACGTTACCAATGATGTAACCGTACATCCCCACTCCGAATATCTGCACAATGATTGTGAATATAATCTGAAGATTGCTGTCGTGATCCGGATAATAATCCCCGTACCCGATTGTTGCAACTGTTGTTACACTCCAGTACAGTGAACGAATATACTGATCAATGGGGATACGCAATGTCTCCACTGCACCTATAATAATCCATCCGAGAGCGATATAGTGTACCGCCTGAGTAAACCAGAACGCAAAATCCAGCAGGCGCATTACACCGGGATTTATGCGGAGATACTGCTGAAGTTCCCTGGTTATCTTCTTAACTTTCAAAAGTTTTATAAGTGTTATAAGCTGAAGCACAATGAAATAAAGATGTCTTCCGTCATGTTCATCAGGTATTCCGATTAAGAGGAGGAGTATAAAATCAAACGGGAAGGCTGTAATAAAATCAACAGTGAACCACCCTTTCAGGTACTGGCCGGCAATGACCTTTCTGTCACTTGATACCGCATGTTCAATCTTTACTGTGGAATTAAAATTCACAAGAATATCAATAGCAAAAATAAAAAGAAGTCCCCAGTACAGTGAGTCGCACTTGTAAATCTGGAATGTATACCTGTATGAAAAAACTATAGAGAATACCAATACCGTAAGAACAACAATGATATTCCAGATTGTTTTTAATCTGCTGTTGCTTATTATTACCGGAATTTTATGCATAAAAACCTTACCTGGAAGATGTATATAATTATTTATCGGAGTGAATCTCTGATTTAAAAAGAATCATTTTCATTTTACCGGAGCTGTTTTTTTATTTTGATGGCTTTGTGTGGTATTATATCCGGTACCCTGGGAAAAGTCAGGGTACCGGCAGGAAATATATACTACTTACATGTTTCCGGCGCGTCAAAAGCTTCAATCCTGTAATCATCAAATTTCAGGGCCGTATTCCCTCCATTACTCATAAGCAGGAAGAAGGAACTCCAGGTTTCTGATGCCTCACAGTCCGCTTTAAGCTCATGAAGCACAGTCCCACCTGCGTCTTTGATACAGCCTGTTATTATTTTACCGTCAACATTAAGCTCAAGTGAATAGGCTGTGTTGTCAGAGAGGTTTACCGGGAGTGTTGAAAGCCATGTTGTTTCATCTGTCGCCTGATCTGTTGTACCTATTGCAAACCATGTTTTGTTGAAAGTCAGAGAATAGCTCTTACCTGTATTGGTTTCAGATTCAAAACTGAACCCTATACATTCAAGATCAGCAGTATTTGAATCTGTTGTAATTTTTGTGCTTATCCTGAAAGTACTGCTCTCAATTGCCTCATCATGATAACAGATTATTGTGTTATTCTCTGCTGCTGTTGTGGAATAGAGCGCCTGCTTATCCAAAATCTGAAGTGAAGCATTAGCTTCTGTTATGACCTCCCATTTAGAACCCAGTTCACCATTTGCCCTGTTGAAATTGTCAAAGAATACAGTATGCCACCCGAATTCACACCCTGTTAAAAATGAAATGAAAAGGAGAGAAGCAAGACAAAAGAAAAATTTTGCTGAAAACTTCTTAAACATTTAATAACCTCCTGCGGTTTTGTTTTTTATTGGTATCAGGTTTCAGATATATCCCTGATCATCCGGCTGCATCCCCGTCATGTCATGCCTTCAGCCCGATACCTGTCAGGATAGTGTATAAACTACATATTAGAGGGTAAAGTTTTTTTGTAATAATAAAAATTTATACCAATAGCTGCTGGAGTTAATAAGGGAAGAGTTCTGCTCTGCGTAAATCCGCATTATTCTTCTCCTCTATGCTGAAATCTTTTATATCACAGGTAATATTCTGGAAGATACTCTTCGCGGCAAGCTTTATTGACTCTGCCTGCTCTTCCTGTATCCCGCCAAATGCCAATGCAAGGGGAGGATAATACTTCCCATTCCAGTCAATATAAAACTCAGGAGGAAATCCCTCTGTTTCAAATCTGTTTGCTGTTACCTCTGTCCTCTGCCAGCTGTCACTTAATGTCTCCCTGTGTTCTCGCGAAATTGTGAGGTTTATAGTTCGCAAGATCCAGTCATAATCAGGGCCGTACACACTGCTCTGATTATAACTTATACTATCAAATATTACATCATCTGCATTATCCAGAATCTTCATCACCTCTCCGAAGAATACAAGATAAGGGATATGGCTCTCTTCTTTCACTGGAGCAAGTTTTGACTGCCATTCAGGCGTAAACCATTTTTCAGGTTTACGCGGATTTGCCAGTATCAGTGCGATTGTTTTTAATGTTCCCATGAATTAATAATAACAGGTGTGCAGAAATTTAAAATTAATTTTGGATTAATTTTAAATGCTGGATACTATTATTATAAACTTTGATGAATCAGGGTTAATCCAGATGCGGGATATAAGTTTTGTGCTGTTCCTGGTTATTGTTTAAATTTAATAGAGGCTGTATGGCACGTATAGAAAAACTGAACTGCAGCAACTGCGGCGCATCTCTTGAAGTTGATCTGGATGCGCAGGTGATTCTTTGCAGGTTCTGCGGCACACAACTGCTGCTTGAAGTTGAGAAGGAAAAACCTGTAAGCCCACCGGGAATTATCACACAGAAACATCATGCCGAGGTGAAGCAATGGCTTGATAAACTTGGCATAGATAAAAACATAGACCCCCTTGAATATGTCTATGATCTCAACCTTGAGAAAAAGGACATTGATTTCCCGGATCTTAAATATCTTGAATATTTACCCAACATCCGTGTTCTGCAATTGCATGATTCCAACATAGATGAAAATGGAACTCCATATTTAAAAGTTCTTAAGGAACTTGAAGCTCTCTATGTATATAACACTGCAATTTCGGACCTCTCTTTCACTTGTGAATTGACTAATTTAAAATCAATTACCGCTTTCGGAACAAGTATCAATGATAAAGGCATTGAGGGGATCGACAACCTCAAGTCTCTGAAAAAACTGAATCTTGGAAGCACAATGGTTACAGACGCANNTAAACATATAATTAATATTCAGACACTTGAAAGCCTTGATGTCAGTGGTACGCTTGTTACAATAGAAGGTCTGAAGCTTCTAAGCAGCCTCCCCTCGCTGAAGGAGATCAGTTATCCGAAAGATATCCGCGACCCGGAGCTTCTCCGAGCCGGCATTTTAAGAATGCTCCACGTTAAAACCGTAATAAACTTTTCATGCGCTGAAATTGAAGATCTCGAACTGAAGGAACTTGAGATCTTCAGACACATTGAGATGCTTGATCTGCGGAGCAACAGGATTACAGATGCCGGTCTTGTATTTTTGAAACCTCACGTTCATATTAATTATCTTAATCTTTCATTCAACAGAATAACCGACGCGGGGATAGAGAATCTTGCCGGTTTGACTAAAATTAAAACACTTGATCTGAGAGGGAATAAAATAACCAAGGAAGGGGTAAAAAGGCTGAAGAATCTGTTTCGGGGTGCAAATATAGACACATAAAAATTACGGCTAATATTATCTGTTACTGAGCCCCGATTTTTCAACAATCTCCTTTACCCTGTGTTCCCACTCAATTGCCATGATATGAATACCGCTGACACCTTCGATACCGCGCAGTTCGTTTATAATCCCGCAGCACTGTTCAATACCTTCATCAGCGACGCGTTCTTTAGGCACACCTTTAAGACGTTCTATCATCTGCTGAGGCACAATAACACCGGGGACCTTATCATTGAGATAGGATGCCATCATTGCTGATTTGAGCGGCATTACACCCGCAATTATATAAGCCTTCTCATGTAGCCCCATATCCACAATGTGCTTCATGAATTCCCTGAATGCCGGTATGTCATATATTGTCTGTGTCTGAATAAAACGGGCTCCGGCATCAATCTTCTTCTTAAGCTGTATCGGGCGGAACTCCTTAGGTTCAGCAAAAGGATTACATGCAGCTCCAATAAAAAGATCCGGGGCAGAGGTGAGGGGCTTATCGCTGTTCAGAATCTTTTTCTCTTCACAAATCCGCCGGGCTGTATATACAAGCTGTATTGAGTCTATGTCATTAACACCTTTTGATCCAGGCTGATCTCCGAATGACTGATGATCACCGCTGAGGCAGAGAACATTCTGAATACCGAGGGCTGAAGCTCCCAGCAGATCGCTCTGAAGCGCGATACGGTTACGGTCACGCACAGTCATCTGCATTACAGGCTCAACACCCTCCGACAGACAGATTACAGATGCAGCGAGGCTTGACATCCGCACAATGGCTGTCTGGTTGTCCGTAATATTTACAGCATCAACAGCACCTTTCAGCATTGCCGCCTTTTTACGCACAGCTTCGGCATCGCACCCGCGCGGCGGGCCAAGCTCACCTGTTACAACAAACTGCCTTTCAGAAAGTTTATCTCTAAGAGTCATTTTACACCCATTCCGCATTCAAATCTTTCCGGAGCCTGTCCTGTCCACTGCACAGGCTCGCAGAAAGCCTCAAGCTCACTAAGCCTCCCCTGTGCCTTCATTCGTTCAATGATGAGACACCAGGCGCATTCCCTGCCGTCACCTGTTTCGCACATGCCGTTTTCTGAGCCTCCGCAGGGGCCGTTCTGCAAACCCTTGGCACACCGTGTTATAGGGCAAATCCCTGCGGTACTCCCGAGCCTGCAGTCTCCACATGACCTGCACCGTTCAATGAACACCCTGCGGTCATGGGATGTACCCACAAACTTTGTGTTAAGCGCGGGGTACACAGGGATATATTTGTACTGTTCCGAGATAAGCTGCACACCGGCTCCGCACCCCAGGGACAGCACCGCATCTATCCCTTCCATCAAGCGCGAGAGTTCACTCACAAATTCATCTTCACACTGCCGTTCTATGGTAACGGATTTAATCTTTATCCCCGTATCACGACGAAGCTTTGCAGCAAGGGCTTCGGTCTCCCTGAGGCCCCCTGTATTACAGAGAGCGGTACACCCTCCGCACCCGGCAACAAGTACGGACTTATATTTTTCAATAAATGATTTAATTTCGTTATATGGCTTAAGCTCCGCAACAAGCATAACTATCTCCTCTGTTTAACATGGCAGCGGCCGCATGTGACAGGACCGGTCTTAATATCCTTTGATATAAGATCTTCGTGACAGGTGATGCACATTTTATGATGTACCCGTTCAAGCTCACGCCCTTTACCATGAAATTCGATACATGACACTGCCGGTGATCCTGGAACAAGTTCCTCGTATGTGACAACATCACCGCCGCTGTGTGACCTGTGATGGCAATGAAAACAGCTCACCCCCCATTCATGATGCTGTTCATGAGGGAAAGCTACATCACCCCGCGACAGTCCGGCGAAAACTTTTCTCTCTGAAAGAGACGGAAGTTCCCTGTCCCCTGTGAATGCGGCAGCCAGAATGACAACGGCAAATGAAAGTAAAACAATAATACTATTCCTCATAAGGGGCGCTCCACCGGTCTATGTTCTGACTCCGGAGAATCGCTCTCCCGAATGACATCATGGCTGACAAATCAATCCCCATCGGGCAGTAGCACTGACGGCACACTGCGCAGTGCCCCCATAGAAGGTCTGCCATTGATTCAAGTTCGGAACGGCTTACTCTACCCTTTTTTCTGAAAAGCCTGCCAACAGTTTTTTTTACCTTATAAGACGGGATGGCGCTCCGTTCACCGGTATTTTTATAATAGAAACAGCTTTCAGCACACATACCGCACGAAACACAGGCTTCCAGCATCTCCTTCATGTAATGCTTTTCATTTAACATCTCATTAATGAGATCGGCATCAATATTATTCATTCCGCCTCTCTGCTGCGGAAACCGGATGTTACAAACAGCGCAGCGCTGAAGAATACAAAGTGACCAAGCCTTGTCCAGCCGATAGACACCAGCAGAATATGCGCGCCAATATAATGAATAAACATCACTGCTTCATAATTCCCTATCCCTCCCCTTGCCATCATACCCGTAATAAATGGAACAAGCACGCAGATCATTACCGCGTAGTCTCTCCATGATGACAGGGCACGCACATGCTTCACAATGATTCTCCTTGAAAGAAGGATGATCCCTGTCACCATTGCAATTCCTGTAAAGGATGAAGTAAATAACGGATTGAATCGCGGAGGGAGAACACCCCACGACATGTCCAGAAGAATACCATGCCCCCTTGCTGTGAGCGGAGCAGCTATTACAGCTATATGAAACAGTATGCTCACCACGGCAAAAAAGGGATTCCTCCCTGTGAATGTTAAAGGTGGAGCATCCGCCTCTCTGTCCGGATGAAAAACAGGGAACTTCAAGCCCCGGCTGCGGCCCTCTATAATAACTGACGCTTTACGCATAAGCCCGGCTAAACAGAGAGTGAGTGATATATAAAGGCATGGCCCTGCAAAAAAAATGTTTAATATAGATATAAAGTCCATCCGGCTATTTAAGGGGAGAGCGTTACTGCGTGTCAAATATTTTTAGTCATCCGAACTCTTTCCGGATAAAATGCAGTTTTATCCCTGTGTACTCCCTGTATCTTTCAAAATCTTTGTCGACTGTAAATATTGTAAACCCATTATTTAAACTTACAGAACAGATAAGATAGTCTATATGAGATCCCTGAATTCCTTTTTTCCTGCACCGGTTAAAAAGCTCTGCGGCAAACTCATAATCCTCTGTTGTAATGTTAAAATCTTCAAAAACCTGAAGCTTTTCTTTCAGAGATTCAAACACAGTACTCTCTGGTATTCCGGAAAGTAGTTCCTGTCGGACAGGACCTATAATTACAACGCGCATCTCCCTGATTAATTCTGCCAGTTCCTTTACTTCTTTCAAGTCAGAATTGTTACTCCTTCTAAGGGCGAGAGACCAGATAGAAGTATCTACAAGAATTTTCATTTGCGGTTCCTTGCTTTTTTGTAATCATAATCTTCCGCATAATTAATAGTTCCGAATATATCTATAATCTTCTCCTGCTGCCTTCTCTGAATAAATTCTTTCAATGCAAGTGTAACAGTATCCTTTTTTGTTTTAAGGCCGCCGATTTTTTGAGCATTTTCAAGCAGTTTATCATCTATTGCAAGATTTGTAGGCATAAATAACCTCCGATGTGTAACAGTTTACACACAGACATCAACAAAGTCAAATAAAAAACCGGCATCTTCAGATGCCGGCTTTTTTCGAAAGCTTATAGTTCTGTGGTTTTACAGCCAGCCGTTCTTCTTTGCCTCGAATGTCAGCTGATCTCTGAACTCCGGATGTGCTATATCGATAAGAGCTTTTGCCCTCTCCTTCACTGTCCTGAGTCTGAGATTTGCAACACCGTATTCAGTAATAATATACTGCACCAGTGTACGGGGTGTAGTAACTATTGTTCCTACGGGGAGTGTGGGCATTATCTTTGTCTGAAGTTTCCCCTCCTTATCTGTATATGTTGAATTAAGAGAAAGAATACTCTTCCCGTTTTTAGATTTGCGTGCACCCAGAATAAAATCGAGCTGTCCCCCTGTGGCGCTGTACTGTTTTATCCCAATAGATTCAGAGGCAGCCTGCCCGGTGAGATCAACCATAAGGGTATTGTTTATAGAGACAAGGTTATCATTCTGACCAATGATATCGGGATTATTCACCCATCCCACCTCTTTAAAATAAAATTTCTCATTATTGTGGATCTCTTCATAGAATGCTTTTGTGCCCACAGCAAAGGCGCTTACCACCTGCCCCGGCATAAAATTTTTCTTTGCTCCATTGACAACACCCATTTTCACAAGCTCAGCCACAGAGGGAGTAACAACCTCCGCATGCATACCGAGATCATTCTTCTCATGGAGAAGGTATCCCACAGCGTTAGCAAGACCGCCAAGGCCTATCTGGATACACGAACCATCCGGGATCAGATCAGCTATATACTGTGCAATCTTTCTCTCCTCTTCCATGATAGGGATATCCGGAAGTTCGAACATAGGGAAATCATTTTCGATAATCATGTCTACATCAGATACATGAATCTTGAAATCATCGCTGTTAAGACTTGGAGCATTTTTATTTACTTCAACAATTATTGTCTCAGCCGGCTTCACCATCTCCTCGTTCGGAAGGAATGACCCGAAGCATGATCTATTCATGTAGCCGTTCTCATCAGGTGGGCTTGCCACAAAAGCAACGCGACTGCACGCGGCATGTAAAGCAGCCGCAGGGATTTCGCTGAGATGCATAGGCTTATACTGCGCCACACCCCACTGCATGCAAATTCTCTCCATGGGACCCACAAACATTGTTTCAATCTGAAAGCGATCCTTATTCTCAGGCTTCATGTAATCAAAAAGGCCCATGGCGTAACCCTGCGATATTGTTATACCGGTGAGTTCATGTGCCCTCTTACCGAGAGCTGTGGCAAATGCTGTGGGAATACCTGTACCCCCTCCAAAAAAAATGCTCTCCCCTGAACGGACAACCTTTGCGGCTTCCTCCGCTGTTGTAAGTTTTGCCCTGTACTCCTCCTGCCATGAACTATAATTTTCCTTCCCTCTTTTCCGTATTAGCGCTAAACCTGACATAAAATCCTCCCGTGAATGGCAACAACTGCCTTTTTCTAACATACGCTCTGAACATGCATATAAAAGTTATGTAATATAAATACAATATTCCCGGTCATATTACAATTGTCATAAATAACAAAGAGCTGTAAGCGATTCTGTAATTTGTTATGGAGGATTTTTAATTATTCCTGTGGTTAAAAATGTTCAATTAGCGGTTGGATTTATATACAGACATCCCTTTTTTATTACAGAGTTAAACCATGAGAAGTAAGTTTTAATCCATGTTTTGATACAGACTTTTATTTGATGTATCATAATTTGTGAAATACATTAGTATCATCAGAACAGTGGTTTATATAAACACCTGATGGAGATAAAAATGAAAATAATCCATATTTCTGCCATTATTACCATTTTACTTTTATCATGCAGCCGCGACTATGATGAAAATCTTAAAATTGTATACCAGCATAATGACGGTAGTTATAACCAGATTTATACTATGGATGAAGACGGCACAAATGTTAAACAGCTTACAAATACTCTTGCAAATAACACAGCCCCTTCATGGTCAGCAGATGATGAAAAAATAGTATTCGCATCTAACAGAGATGGATCAAGCAAAATATACATCATGAATTCCGACGGTTCAGGTGTATATAAACTCTCAGATCAGCTTGTATATTCTCCTACGTGGTCACCGGATGGAAGTAAAATTTCATTCTATTATACTGATGGTGATTTTGAATTATACATAATAAATTCAGACGGTTCAGGACTGACCAATGTCACAAATAATGGAGTAATCGATTCACTTTCATCCTGGTTCCCTGATTCATACAGGCTGGCTTTTCTTCAGGAAAACAATATTTATACAATGACATACACCGGTACAGAACTGACACAGATAACCACCACTGGATCTGTTAGCAGTATATCAGTATCACCTTATGGAAATAAATTTGCTTATGAATACATCAACGCAATCTGGGTAATGAATTCAGACGGGACAAATCCGGTAAATCTCACATCCTCTTATGTTTCACAGGCACAACGTGCATCATGGTCTCCATCAGGTGAAAGCATAGTGTTTGCCTCAAACAGCTTTCCCAGGGAAATAAGCGTTATAAACTCTGATGGTACAGGCTACAGGCAGCTCACATCTGACAGCTTTGACGATGATTATCCATGTTTCCAGGGTAAACCGAAATAGCTTATATAAACACCTTACAACACATCAAACACCAACAGGCAGAGATCATCACCGAACCTGTCACTTCCGCAGAATTCTTTCAATTCATCAATGAGCACACCGCTTAAAGTCTCCGGTTCAATTCCTCTGCCGGCAATTATAAAATCCCTGAATCTATTCTCTCCATACATCTCACCGGTACTGTTCATGCATTCAACAATACCGTCTGTATAAAAGATCACCCTGTCACCATGTTCAAGCTGAAATTCCCCTTCAGCATGAACCAGATCAGGGAAGAGCCCCAGCGGTTTCCCCCCTGTTCTGAGTTCATAGAAGGAGCCTCTGTTCTCCCTGTAGACTATGGGAGGTATGTGCCCCGCGTTGGAATAGCTCATCCGGTTTGTCTCCCTGTCAACAAGACAGAAAAACGCAGTCATATAATTTGTATTAACTGTGGATTTACAGATCATGCTGTTTAAAATCTGAAGCACCCACACGCATGAATCTCTCTGAGAAATACTGTCCAGAGCCATCTTGGCTATTAAAGAGATAAAAGCCGACACAAGGCCGTGGCCTGAAACATCGGAGATAAAGATCTCAATATACCTGTTCCGCACATTATAATCATAAAAATCACCCCCCACCTCATCCATAGGTATATAAACCGGATGGAACCTGTAGCGTTCAACTGCCGGTATATTCTGCGGAAGAAGTTTTGCCTGAATAAGCCGGGCTATTTTCAGATCATCCTCTATCTCCCTGTTTCTCCTCTCAAGTACAAGTTCGTAATCCCGGGTTTTTAAAATGTTCTTTATTCGGGTAAGGAGTTCCCTTGAACTGAAAGGCTTTGTGAGATAATCATCCGCTCCATATTCAAGGCCTTCAATCTTGTTTGATATTTCAGCCTTTGCTGTCAGCAGAATAACAGGGATGCGGCTCAGTTCATCATTACTTTTAATCTTCCGTGTCATATCATAGCCGCTCATCACAGGCATCATCACATCGGACAAAATGAGATCCGGCATTAAACGCTCTGCCGAGAGAAATCCGTCCTCGCCGTTCACCGCGTAATGCACGTTATAATAATCTTTCAGGATATACCCGAGGAAACTCCGCATATCAGCATTGTCTTCAACAACAAGAATGTGGGGATGAGAGTTCACTGTCTTGTAAGGCACATGAATCTCAGCCGACCTCCACTGCCTGAACTCCGCGATCTCCCATGTATTAAAGGATGAGTGAAATCCTATGGACACTTCGATGTCGTTATTTTCAAGTAAAGTTACATTGGCATCCTCTCTGAAATGCCTGTCCCCCTTAGGGATTGTGACAGTAAAAACAGAACCATGATCCTCCGGTGACTCATCGATGAATCTGCTTTCAGCATCAATTGATCCCCCGTGCAGTTCAACAAACTCCTTCACTAAAGCCAGACCGATCCCTGTACCTTCATACTTCCGTGTTGACCCCGCGTCCACCTGTGAAAAACGATCGAATATAGTTTCAATTTTATCCGCAGGAATCCCTATTCCTGAATCTTCAACCCGGATGATACAGAAATTCTCATCATCACGTATTCCAATTTTTATGAATCCCCCATTATCTGTGAACTTTAAAGAATTGGAAAAAAGATTCATCAGTATTTTATCCATCTTGCCTGTGTCGAAAAAAACAGGCACAGCTCTCCCCGGATATTCAAAGCTCATGGCAATCCCTTTAGATTCAGCGGCAGAATTAAATGATAAGGCGTAGCTGCTGACAAAAGATACAATATCCAGTTCGATGACATTCATCTTCATCTGGCCTGCCTCGATCTTCGAGAAATCCAGCAGGTCGTTAATAAGCTTGAGGAGTATAATTGCATTTCTCTGAAGGTTTTCAAAAAATCCCCTGTCAGGAATATCTTCATAATCACCCTGAAGNNCGCAAGTATCAGTGTAAGAGGCGTTCTAATCTCATGGGATATATTGGCAAAAAAATTGGACTTCAGCCTGTCAAGCTCGCGGAGCTTGTTGTTAGCCTCCTGAAGCTGAAATGTTCTCTCCTGTACCTTGTTTTCAAGAGACAGGTTAAGCTCCTCGATCCGGTTCAGCAATAACGAGTTGGAGAAAGCGATATTGATACTGTTAACCATCTGCTCGAGAAACTGGACTTCCATACGTTTATACTTCCCTTCCCTCTTCCTTCCGATATTTATTGAACCTATAAACATATTATCAAAGAGCAAAGGGATTATGATCTCCGCATTCACCTGCCGGAATAGCTCCATGAACTTCTCCCTGTCATTTGAATACGCCGGATTAACTTCAACCTGGTCTTTTTCAAGCAGTTCAG
>DINC01000285.1 GCA_002425885.1 Spirochaetia bacterium UBA5550
CATGAAAAAAAACATGCGGGAGTATAACGAAAATAAAAGGATAGTGTAACTTTAAACGGATATCAATTAAGGTATTTCATTATGATGGATAATAAAACTGGAAAAAGCTTATTTAATAATGTGGTCTGGCTCATTGAGCCGGATTATGACTGGATTGATAAATTCAGAGGAGGGCTTGCCCCGATCTCTGAAAACGGGAAGTGGGGTTTTGTAAATACCGATGGTATTATTGTAATAACCCCTCGTTTTGATCGGGCGATGGAGTTCTCTGAAGGATTGGCCGGGGTTTATATTGATAATAAGTGGGGTTTTATTAATACAAGCGGGGAGTTTGTGATTGAACCACAGTTTGATGAACAGCCTGATGTTTTCCATGAAGGTGTTGATAAAGCAGCTGTAAGATCTGCAGGGATTAGAGGGAAAACAATCCGGTACGGATTTGTTGATACATCAGGGAAGATGATCCTTGCACCGGTTTACAGTGATGCAGGGTATTTTTCAGTGGGGCTTGCACCTGCAAAAATTGATAATAAATACGGGTATATTGATAAAAACGGTAAATTTATTATTGATGAAGTTTTTGATCACGCCCTGAGTTTTTCAAGTAATAAAGCGTTGGTTTGTATAGAGCAGAAATGGGGTTTAATAAAGCATCCTCTGTATGCTAATTCACTTAATGAATGCTTAGAAAGGCAGTTGACGTGAATGCAATTTAATGAATATTTAGAAGAATACATCAGATATGATAGATAAGCCCAAATATAACCGCTTTATAGCAATTGATTTTGAAACTGCAAATAACGAAAGGAACAGTGCCTGTGCCCTGGGGATTGCTGTTGTGGAGGATCTTGTTATAACTGATAAGTTTTACACTCTTATAAAACCTCCTCAGAGGTATTTCTATTTTACCGGCATTCACGGCATCACCATGGCGGATGTGGAGGATAAACCGGCATTCGGAGATTTATGGCCTGAGATCAGGGAGTATTTTAATAATACCGATTTTGTCGCTGCACATAATGTTTTATTCGACAGAGGGGTGCTTGAAGCATGTTGTGATTATTACGGTATTAAAAAACCTGAATCTCAATATATGTGTACCCTCCAGATGGCGAGAAAACGATTAAACCTGAACAGAAACAACCTTGATAAGGTGGCTGAATATTTCGGTATAGAACTTATACATCACAATGCGTTATCTGATACACTTGCCTGCGCGGAGATTATGATAAGATTCATGAAAGATTAAACTGTTATCATAGGAAGTCACTTCCTGTACCTTTAAGATCGTTATTGCCATAATGGTATTAAATGCAGGGGGAATAATGAACAGTAAAAGAAGCATTCCGGCAGAGAAGGCTCTCTGGATATCTCCTCAAGGGGAGATTTACAACGTAGAAAAGACACACATTGATATGGTTTTTGATTGTCCTGAAAGGTTTGGATTAACCTTGAAGCTGGTTCAATCTATCTATGATATTAATAATGAACAATACAGGACAGAGGGGAAGGCAAGGGAGGACATTATTCTGATACTTATTCAGAATGGCTGGATCAGGGCCAGAAGATACCTCAGGCCATTCAGATGGACTGTGAATATATCTGCTACTGAAGGGAATGGCATTATAAATCTTAAGCGGTTTGTAAATTTTATATTATCAGAAGGGTATCCGGATGATGATGAAGTCCTTGTTGATACCCCCGAATCACGGAAGATATATACCCTGAAGGAATTGATTTCAGGGTAATACTGAGGTTTTCAGCTTCCCGACTATACGGCAAATCCGGTTTTTTTAGGTGCCTGGAGCTTCATAAAAGAAGCCTCCTTTNNTCTTCAAGCTCATTAATTATTAAATCGTGGTCTATGGAGTTATCAGGGATAAAAAATAATCTATGGTGAACAGCCTTGGCGTGACCGGGTGTAAGATTTTCTATCCCTGTTATTCTATTTTTCTGTTTTTGTGAAAGAGATGACGCATTATCCATAAAATATCTTTCATAAAGGGGAACACGTTTTTCAGGGAGAAGGGGATTAAACTTCACTTTCCAGTTGAAGCGGCGCATTGCAGCTGTATCAAAAATATCAAGAAGGTTTGTGCAGCAGATAAGAATGCCGTTAAAGTTTTCCATCTGCACAAGGAATTCATTTGTAAAGGAAACCTCCCATGATGCCCTTGCCCGATCCCTGGACCCGAAGAAGGTATCGGCTTCATCGATGAAGAGAATCGATTTTTTCTCTTCCGCTTCACGGAATGCTTCACGGATTAATTTTTCTGTTTCCCCTACATACATGTTCATAAGATCGGAAGCACGTTTTATAATGAGTCCTTTACGTGAACTGGAAGCGAGGTATTTTGCAAACTCAGTTTTACCTGTGCCGGATTCTCCCCAGAGGAGGATGTTCATATTCAGTTTGTTGTTTTCATCACTTTTGAACTGAGTGAACCTTTTTAAAGACTGAACGAGCTTTGATATATCTATATCAGTATTGAGGAATGTAAGATCATATTTATCTGTGAGATCAACCAGCTTCTTTTTCTTCTTTTCGGCCCCCCCTGTGAGCACAACATGCCTGGAGAGAAGCTTTTCAAGCAGGGGTTTAACTTCATCAGTTCCAAGTTCTTTTACAAGGCTTATCTGCCTTAGTGTATTTACACTTGAAGATATACCTCCTGCATTGACTTCATACCTTTCTGAAAGTTCATTTATGAGCTCTGGAGTTATATACTTTTTTAACGGATTCCGCTTCAATATATTGTTCCATATTGCAATTCGTTCCTCTCTACCGAACTTTTTAAAACAGAGACTGTAATTGAACCTGCGGAGCGTTGACTCTTCCATTGATCCTGTTTTATTCGTAATCCATATAATCCTGGCACGGCTATTGTCCAGAAGATCATTAAGCCAGCCTTTTTCAGGTCTGCTGCTGTCAAAAAAAGGTGAAACTGTATTAAGAAGGAAATCGGCTTCATCAGCTATGAGGATACCGCCGTTTTCTGTTACAGTATTAATGGCAATTCTTAAAGTAAGTTTTCTTGAGTCAGAGTCTGAACTGCGGTTACGGGAACCTATTTCAGCCTCTCCATACCGGAGCAGATAGACATTTTTGGAACAGAGGGCAGCTATGCTCCTGGCGAATTCTGTTTTACCTGTGCCTGGAATTCCATAAAGAAGTATGTTGCAGGGAGCTCCTGAAATGAGTATATCTTTTATAAGAGAAATGTCTTCTTTACTTAAACTGAAAGATTCAGTTTTAAGTCTTTTCCCGCTATCAGGCCGTACAAACTTTTCAGCAACACTCTTTTCTGAAAGGCCGGCAAGATATTCATCAATAGAAGAATCAAGAGAAACAAAACTACGCCCCGTTGCATCAATGGTTTCAATAATACCGGATGACACAAGTATGCCGGATTTATTAAGGGATTTTTTTATTTCGGTATTTGTGAGTTCCGTTGCAATTGAAGCTACCTTTACAAATTCATCATAATTACGGTCATCGAAAATATTATTAAGAGATTCATTGTTGCATGAAAATGAGAGGTATATAAGTTTAAGAATGGCTAAATCAGCATCTGAAAGAGAGAACATTGCTGCAAGATCTTTAAGTCTCCTGTCAAAAGATGATTCCCCTGCNNNNAAGAAGTTCATTTTTTATATCATTGAACCTGTATGTAATTCTTTTTTTCAGAACCGCATTAACAACTGTTGAAGCTAATACCCCTGGATCATCCAGATCTTCCAAAGCATCTTCAAGAAGTGAATTGTTATTTTCGGTTATCTGATTTAAAGAATTTTTAACTGAAAAAATCTTACTAATAATTTTTTCACGGTTAGCTATTGATAAACAACTGAAACACTGTGTAAGTATTTTTCTGTCCGGCTGCAAACAGGTTATTATATTTATAGTATAAAGCAGTATACTTCTTTTAATTGACCTGTCGGTATAGGAAAGCTGATTTGATGTATTTCTTGAAGTCTTTAATGGTACTTTTCTCCCCTTCCACATCGGGAATCTCCTTTAAATGTTTTATTATTGAACCCAATATACAGGAGTAACTTTTATATGGGAATAAAATGACTTCCGATGTTTGAACCACATCCGGATAGATACTCACAGTCTGAATAATTGATAAGAATAATGAAAACATCGGAAGTCACTTCCTGTGCTTTGTGCCTGTCGTTACCTATATTGACTATATAAAATGCCGGAGTAATTACCGGCAGGGCCGATTTGTTTCCATATTGCGGGCCTTAAATACAGCTAAAAAGGGGGAACCTCATGTATGCCATTCAGATGTATGTCCTTGAGCAAATGAAAGAGAAACACCTGAGAAAAGGGGAGTTTGTTAAAAAACTCGGCTACAGTAATATTTCAAAGGGATGCCGGCGTTTTGATTCATTTCTGGCAGGGGAAGAATATCCTGACATTATTATCAATAATCTCCATGCAGTTCTTGATGTAGAAAAAAATGTAATCAATGAACTTCTACGCGAAACAGAAATTGAGTTTCAAAAAGAGATGGAGGTAGAGAGACTCAAACGGGATGAGGAGGGAAGAAAAAACTTTGTGCCGTATCTTTACTGCCATACTGAGAGAAGGATACCGAGCCCGATATTTGTCTGCGCGATTCTTGGAATTGACAGAATGAGATTCAGAAAGCTTCCTCCGGACTTTAATATACTTACTCCGGAAAAAAGGAACAGAATACGGATAGATGTAATAAAGGAAACTTTGAAAATGTATAATGAAATGATACCGACATTCGGAAGAATTATATGTTTTGCCGAGAGGCTTTTGTTTGATGACAGTATAACAGAACGGGAAGTATATAATCTTGNNTAATGGAGACCTTTTGGAAAGTCCGGACAGTGAGTTGCAGAAGATTAACGATGGAAGAGCTACTCTTACTGTGAAAGGGCAGGATATAACCGGATTTTTCAGGAAATGGAGAGAGAAGAATGAAGTTTGAAGAGCACTGTGCTGAATCTTTTGTGATGTTTGGAGAGCCCTTTGAGCATGTCCATCGCTGGCTTGATGAGTTTGCAGGGAAAAAGCCCTACGTGATGAAGCACCGGAGATTGAGACACCACCTTGCGGGGGTAAGGGAAGTGGAAAGGCTCTGGGGCCCTGCTGCAGCGCGGGCGGCAAAACAGCATATTATTTCTGACCTTATGATGGAGAGCTGGAAAGAGGGGGATCGGTTCCCTGTTGATGAAGCTGATTATGTGAGGATGGGGTTATTTTAAAGAGAGATGAAGATATGTGATTATAAGAACCTCAGCTTTTTCCTTGCAACACTGTTCACCTTTTTTAAAGAGAATGGAATAGAACCATCATATAATGATATTAATGATTACGACAAACTGCTTGAACGAATTTTTGATTCAGAATACATAAAGATGAGTTACTATCCGGGTATGTATTGTGTTGATTTTAAGCTTAAAGAAAAGATTGAAGAAGGGGAGGTATATTTTTTTATCTTCGGAAGTGAAAACAGCAGCTCATCTCTGCTTTTAGATCTTGGGGAGAAGGGCCTTGTAAGTTTTTTTAACTTCTCCTGGGATCTGGATAAACACCCGCCATACTTAAAAGATTTTGCGGATATAAACGGGAGAATAAAGATCAGCCCGGAAATACCGGGCTATGATAGTGATGACCTTTCAATAAATGATGTAATGACCTTTGAGGAATTTCAGGATTACCTGAGCAGGAACAGAGAACAGAAGTTTCTCAATGTAATTGAAGTGGAGTAAATGAATTGCATTAAAATCTAATAAAGAGATCATCACTCATAAACCGCAAGACTCTCTTTAAGCATCTTGACCATAGCCTCCCTGACATGGAGAGGGGAGAGGATCTCCCTATCCTTTTTATAAAACACAAATTGTTTTAAGAGTTATAGATAATCATTTCAATCCAAGTTTCTTTTTAACATCATCATTTCTATACAGCTTCTTTGTCGTCTTTTCAGCATTAATCGCTTCATAGTAATCCTCATAGTCTTCCTGAATCTCTTTCAGCTTGCGGTATTCATTATAATCCAGTATTACTGCCACAGGTTTTTTACCCTGTTTAATTATCTGGGTCTCAATCATTGTATGCCTCCTGTCTTTGCCGTATAGTTGATATCATCATTTCATTATTTTCAAGTTTAAATATAATCCGGTAATCGCCCACTCGCATCCTTAATCTGCCGCCAAAATCGCCTTTAAGTTGTTTTATATCATATCTTCCTTCGGGATTTCCGGCGAATTCTTCAATTTTACTGACTATTCTCTGTGCTCCCTTCTTGTCGCCGGTTGATATTCTGGTGAGCTGTTTCAATGCTAGATCAGTGTATAAAATTTCCATAATCGAATCCTTCATCAATTATACAGTTTATGGTTTAATATTGTCAATAGAGAAACCAATTTTACTTAATGTAAACTCCAAGGCTTTCTTTAAGCATGTTGATCATATCCTTTCTTACATGAGCAGGGGAGATGATTTCAACATCACTGCCGTATAATACAAACTGTTTGTAGAGATAGATATAATCTGTAATGTGAAATGTTGATTCAAACCAGTCACCGCTTTCTACTGAAATAATCTCCGGGGCCA
>DINC01000030.1 GCA_002425885.1 Spirochaetia bacterium UBA5550
ATTAACCTCTATAATATATTTTTTGCATATTTTGCCTTATTCATATATTCGGAATTATGATTTTTTTCGGTTAGCATATTTTTTTAACTTTTCCGAAATTTTTCATGTAACAAATTTTTCTTGCTTTTTGATAGTATTCAGCAAAAGTCATAATCAATCCCTCACAAAAATTACTGTATTGAACCAATTCCAGTATTCTCTTTCAGGGATGATTTTAATTAACAGGAGAGTTAAAAAAATGAAGAAAGGTATAATCCTTCTGCTTATGTTAAGCATTGCTTCATTCTGTGTATTCACAGGCTGTTCAAAAGAACAGGCTGCAGGTAAAAAAATCATTGTTGCAACAGACGCGACATGGCCCCCGATGGAATATGTTGACGAGAATAAAAACATTGTAGGATTCGACATCGATCTCCTCAGTGCCGCTGCAAAAGAGGGCGGATTCGCTGTTGAGTTCCAGAATACCGCATGGGATGGAATTTTTGCAGGACTTGCTGCTAATAAGTATGATGCTGTCTGTTCATCAGTTACAATAACAGATGATAGAAAAAAAACAATGGATTTCACAAATCCCTATGTAAGCATCGGACAGACAATTGTTGTGAAAAAAGAACTTAACGGAATGGAACAGCTCGCGCAGTTTGAAGGCAAAAAAGTCGGAGCTCAGATCGGAACAACCGGCGCTATTGAGATAGCAAAACACAAAAACATAACTCTTAAAACCTACGATGAAATCGGCCTTGCCATTGAGGATCTTTCAAAGGGAAGAATTGATGCTGTAGTATGCGACAACCCTATTGCTGCAAATTACGCCCTTCTCAACCCGAAATACAAACCGGTTCTTAAAATTGTGGGCACACCGTTTACAACAGAAGAATATGGCATTGCTGTAAGAAAAGGAAACAAAGAAGTTATTGACATGATCAACGCCGGACTTGCTAAAATCAAAGCAAAAGGCATAGACAAAGAGCTTGAGAAAAAGTGGCTAAGATAAATAATAAAACAAAAATTGAGGTAACTGATGGAGTACTTATCCCCGCAAGGGATGACTCCTCCATCTTTTCAGCCTGGAGAATCGCGTTCTACGGAGCAATATCAGTACTGATATTGCTCCCGGTTCTTTCCCCGGAACCATACTGCCATGTGTTTAAATTTGTGGTCGGATTCAATGAAGACTGGCATTTTGACTTCGCAAGCAGCGGTTTAGTAAAAACATTTGAAGTTACAGTTCTATCAATCATCTGCGCTCTGATCATCGGGCTGCTTGTTGGTCTCGGACGGATTTCAAGATATCCTATTATCAACAGAATTTGCACAGTGTATGTTGAGGTAATACGCGGAATTCCTCTCCTTGTACAGCTTTTCTATATTTATTACGCACTGGCAAAGTTTGTGAAAATTATGGATATAAGCGCAGCTGTTATTGCAATGGCTATCTGCTATGGAGCATATATAAGCGAAATATTCCGCGCAGGGATACAGTCTATTCCCAAAGGGCAGATGGAAGCCGCACTTGCTCTCGGAATGACACGCTCCCAGGCTATCTATAGAATTATTCTGCCTCAGACAATAAAAGTTGTATTGCCTCCAATAGGGAATGAATTTATTGCTCTGCTGAAGGATTCATCACTTGTATCAATCCTTGCAGTTTCGGATCTGCTCCGCAGAGGAAGAGAGTATGCTTCAACCGCTTTCTATTACTTTGAGACTTACACAATGGTTGCCATAATATATCTTATTTTAACGCTCTTTTTCTCACGATTAGTTGCAATAATGGAAGAGAGGATGAAAACCGATGTCAACCAGAGTTAAAGTTTTAAATGTGTCAAAAAATTTCGGCCATGTTGTTGCGCTGAATAATGTAAGCTGTGAAGTTAAACAGGGTGATGTGTTTTTTATCATCGGTTCATCCGGAAGCGGAAAGAGTACGCTCCTCCGATGTATCAACCGACTTGAAAATGTCACAAGCGGAGACATCTGGATTGAGAATGACCTTGTAACAGGACCAAAAGCAAACATCAGAAAGATAAGGGAGGAGACCGGAATGGTGTTTCAGTCATTTAACCTCTTCCCGCATCTTAATGTTCTTAACAATATAACTCTTTCTCCAAGAATTGTAAAAAAGGTATCCATTGAAGAAGCGGAAGAAAAAGCAAGAATACTGCTCAAACGCGTAGGCCTTCTTGAAAAAGAGAGAGCTTATCCTGAGCAGCTTTCCGGCGGCCAGCAGCAGCGCGTTGCCATTGCCAGAGCTCTTGCTATGAATCCTATGGTTATGCTTTTTGACGAACCCACTTCCGCGCTTGATCCGGAAATGACAAAAGAAGTACTTGATGTTATGAAAGATCTTGCAGATGAAGGGATGACAATGATGGTTGTATCTCATGAAATGGGATTTGCAAAAGCAGCAGCCAACAAAGTAGTATATATGGATAATGCCGAAATAATTGAAATGGGCACTCCCCAGCAGATATTTGATAATCCGCAAAAGGAGAGAACCCAACGCTTTCTCCGTAACGTTCTCAGAACATAAAAAAAATCCGGCTTTTGCCGGATTTTTTTTATGTTCTCTCTCTTTCCCGTTGTTTAATCCCCTTTTCATAAGTATTATATGTAAAACGGANNGTTAATTATATGTATGAACCTGCTTGTGCCTCTGACGATATCTATCCTGTAGGTCTCTTTGAAGCTACAGGAATCGAGCTTGAATATATGATCACAGATTCCGGAACTCTTGATGTTCTCCCTGTTTGTGACAGAGTTTTATTTGAAATATCAGGTGCATTTGATAATGAAGTCTACCCTGATGGAGAAAACGGATTTTCCGCATGGTCCAATGAACTGGCACTCCATGTTATTGAATTCAAATCACTTAAACCTATCCCAGATCTTTCCGGTTCAGGGGAACTGTTCCAGAAAGAAGTCTGTGCCGCTAACAGAATCCTTCAGAAATATAATGCAATACTTCTACCGACAGCAATGCACCCCTGGATGAATCCTGATCATGAATTCAGAATCTGGCCTCACGGAAACCGCGAGATATATAATACTTTTGACAGGATCTTCGGATGCAGGGGTCACGGATGGTCAAATCTCCAGAGCATGCATATCAATCTGCCGTTCAGTAATAATGATGAATTTATCAGACTGCATACTGCAATACGAATAGTTCTGCCTCTGCTCAATGCACTTACAGCATCTTCCCCTTTTTTAGAAGGGAGATATTCCGGGTTTCAGGACACCAGGGTGGAAGTTTACAGAACCAACTCAGCCTTTATTCCTTCAATAACAGGATTTATTATCCCTGAACCAGCAACAGGGATTGATGACTACAATAACCGGATTCTAAAAAAAATCTACTCTGATCTCGAAAAGTATGACCCTGAAAAAATAATAAGTCATGAATGGGTAAATGCGCGTGGATGTATAGCCCGCTTTGAAAGAGGCGCAATAGAAATCCGCACCAGTGATATCCAGGATTGCCCTGCAGCTGATATAGCCTGTGCACACCTGATCATCCAGGTACTTAAAAAACTTGTTTATGAAGAAATTTCATATATGAAAGCACAGATCCACAAAGATACTGAATCTTTATATAAAATTCTAATTTCAGTTATCAGGAACGGGTCCTCAGCTGTCATAGATGATACAGAATATCTGCAAATTTTCGGTTTAAATGCTCCATGCCGCGCTATTGAATTCTGGGAAAAAATGGCGGAATTATATTTTTCAGATCCCGGTGAAGATTCTGTTTTTATTTCAAATATCTTTAAACACGGCAATCTTTCAGATAGAATTCTTAAAGCCGCAGGAGAAACACCTTCAAAGGTTCAATTATTCTCCGTTTACAAAGATCTCTCCATATCTCTTGCTCAAGGGATTCAATATATT
>DINC01000031.1 GCA_002425885.1 Spirochaetia bacterium UBA5550
TTCTTACAAAAAAAAAGAGAGGTTCTTAATGAAAAAGTTCCGTTTATTTGCCTGTTTATCCCTGACTTTCGTATTTATGGTATCTGCTGCTGCTATCTCTTATGCAAAGGAGAAAAGCAAGGATAGCGGAAAAGTTCTTATGATGGCTACAACAACAAGCACAGACAATACAGGCCTGCTTGATGTTCTCGCAAAAAATCTTAAAAAAGAGAAAGGCATAGAGCTCCGCTGGACAGCAGTGGGAACAGGGAAAGCTCTTCAGATGGGGAGAGACTGTAATGTTGACGTGGTTCTAACACACGACCCTGAAGCCGAGGATAAGTTTGTTGCTGACGGCGCAGGAATCAATAAAACACAGCTCATGTATAACGACTTTATTATAGTAGGGCCTAAAAACGACCCTGCGGGAATCAGAAAAAAAAGTGTTGTTGAGGCATTAAAAATTATAAATGAAAAGAAAGCAGTATTCACAAGCAGAGGAGATAAATCCGGTACACACATGCTTGAACAGAGGCTGTGGAAATCAGCAGGACTTGCTGTTCCTGAAAAAGAAACATGGTATATGGAAACAGGACAGGGGATGATTGAAACAATCACAATTGCTGCAGAAAAAGGTGGATACACCCTGGCTGACAGGGGAACTTTTATTAAGTATGAATCCACCCTGAAAGGTAAACCCGGCGCTGTCATTCTTGTTGAGAAGGACCAGGCGCTCTTTAACCAGTACAGCGCCATTGAAGTTAATCCGGCAAAATGCCCTAAAGCAAGAAACGACCTTGCGAAAGCATATATAGACTGGATGAAATCTCCCAAAACACAAAGAGCTATCGGAAATTTCAAACTCATGAAAAAGCCGCTTTTTACACCTAACGCGAAAAAATAATTTACAGACAGCTTACTGCTGAAAAAATCAAAGGCCTGAAAATTTTCAGGCCTTTATAATTTAACTGGAAACTGATTATGGATTATCTTGTAGAAGGATTTATCAACGCGTTCCTTTTACTTATACAGGGGAACGAAGAAACATACAGCGCAGTTTACACAACTGTTTATGTTTCATCAATTTCAATTATAATAAGCCTGGTGCTGGGTCTCCCTATGGGATTTGCTCTTTCTTACTATGAGTTCATCGGTAAAAAACAGATCCGTGCTGTAGTCGATACATTGCTGGGGCTCCCCACAGTTGTTGTGGGTCTCCTTGTCTATGCGTTCATTACCAGACGGGGACCCCTTGGTGAATATGATCTTCTGTTTAACAAATCCGGTATAATTGTGGGACAGACATTATTGATCCTTCCGGTAGTCATATCTTTAAGTGCCTCTGCCATTGAGAGTCTTGATGAAAGACTCCGCAGCACACTGATAACGCTTGGCGCCCGGGGCAGAAAAATTATAACAAGCACCCTTTACGAATCAAGATTTGCCATCATGACAGCAGCAGCGGCAGCTTATGGACGCGCCATATCAGAGGTTGGAGTATCAATGATGGTGGGGGGAAACATCAAATGGCATACCCGCACAATTACAACAGCAATTGCCCTTGAAACAGGAAAAGGGGAATTCGCAATGGGTATTGCACTTGGTATAGTTCTGCTTTTAATAGGATTCATGGTGAACTGGCTCCTTATTTTTCTCAGGAAGAGAGGGTGATCATGAACGCAGACTACTTATATGAACTTGCAGACATTGAACACGGCTACGGCACATTCAGGCTGCGGATACCTTCTCTTAATATATTGAGAAACTCATCCATAGGTCTATCCGGGCCGAACGGCAGCGGAAAGAGCACACTGATACGCCTGCTGTCATTCCTGGAGTACCCGGAAAAGGGAGTTGTACGCTTCAACGGAAAAACACATGGAAGACCGCGTGTAACTATGCTTCAGCAGGACCCTTACCTCTTAAAAAGAACTGTTTATGACAACGTCGCGTACGGCCTGAAAGCTGTAAAGGATACAGAAAACCTGAAGCGAAGAGTAACTGAAGCCCTTGAAATAGTAAATCTTGATCATAAAAAATTCATACACCGGAAATGGTTTGAGCTCTCAGGCGGAGAGGCAAAGAGAGTTGCCCTTGCCTCACGCGTTATTCTTAAACCTGAAGCACTGCTCCTTGATGAACCTGTTGCGAATGTTGACTCAGAAAGTTCAATTTCAATCATGAAAGCCATAACCTGGATGAAGGAGGAACACTCTTCCACAATTATCCTGTCAAGTCATGACCTTACATGGCTCAGCAGTATAACAGACAATATATGGAAACTCTCGGGAGGAAAGCTTGCAGGTTCCGGAACATCTAATCTCATACCGGGCCCCTGGTCAAAAGGGAGGGAGGGTATCTGGTATTCGCTTCTTCCCGGAGGGGAGAAAGTTTATGCACACACCCCGCCCGACGCTGAAGCAACAGCAGTTCTTAATCCCGGGGATATTATCCTCTCGCTGAAAAAGCTGAAGGATATCTCGGCCGTAAACATGCTCCCCGGAGTTGTGGTTATTATGAGTTCTGACATTAACGCGGGGCGAATCCGTCTCGAAATAGAATCTTCCGGGAGGATCTTCTACGCATATATAACCGAAGCATCCGCTTCGAAAATGAAACTGTTCCCCGGTAAAAAAATATATCTTATATTCAAAGCAACATCGTTTCAGTGGATATAAATATTTTTCCGCAGTTATTTCTTTTATATACCGAGAAGTTTCTTCGCATTCAATCCCATAATAAGCGGAGCCGCATCACCTGTCTCCGCTTCAATATTTTCCCTGTACCTGTTCACTCCAAGAAGCGGGAAGTCACTCCCGAAAAGTATCTTATCAGCGGAGATGATTCCCAGCGATGCACTGTATATACTGCTGCTGTATAGATAAGGTGTTGCAGCAGTGTCGTACCACACATTTCTGAGATTCTCACGAACCTCAGGCATCAATTCATAGAAAAGCATTCCTCCACCCCAGTGAGAAAGAATAATTCTGCAGTTTCTGTACTCCGCCAGCAGGGGATAAAGAGCGCCGAGTGACGGTTCATACTTACCCGGATAAATATGCCCCACAGGCTCATTGAGATGAATGCACACAGGTAAAGAGAAATCTGTTGCAGCTTCAAGAACTTCACGGAGGAACCTTTGGACCCCCTCATCCATGCCCTTTTCATAAAAAGCTATCTCTCCAATACCAAAGAGGCCGGCAGCCTTTATCTCAGCTGCTAATTTCCTCACAGAACTGATATCCGACGAAGGGACCATACCAAAAGGGAAAAGTTTTCCGGCACCTGATGAAGCTGACTCTGCCATGCAGTCATTATGCATCCGGCAGCGGTCAGCATCACGCCAGGGGAAACTCATTGCAGCAGCGCCATAAAGATTATTCTCTTCTACATATCTCAGAAGCCCCGCGCATCCGATCATTCTGCTCTTCTGAGATGAATAAAGCAGATTAAATGAGGGATCAGTTAATAATTTTTCTCTTGCATCAATTATCTTTTCCTGAAATATATGTGTATGAAAATCAATTATCAAATTTATACCTTTTACATAGTTTTAATGTATTCTTTTTTAAAATAATCCTGCAGTTTGAACAATAAAATATTTTTCAGTTTACTATTTAATCTCATTTTTTAACATTTCCATTAAAAATACCAT
>DINC01000028.1:0-501 GCA_002425885.1 Spirochaetia bacterium UBA5550
TAATGAGATAAAAGCAATGATTGAGGAGCACGTTAAGACTCTGAACTCTGATCAGAAAAAACAGTTTAAACATGAAATTATAGATCATATTTATAAAATATCTGAGTAACAGCAAGGGGGATAATATGGATTGCATTTTCTGCAAAATTGCTTCAGGGCAGATACCTTCAGAAAAGGTTTATGAAAGCCAGAAAATTCTTGCATTTAAAGACATCAATCCCGTTGCACCTGAGCATATTCTTATTATACCTAAAAAACATATTAGTAATATTGAAGATCTTGCCGTAGATGATTCAGAGGATATTGCAGAACTTATATTCGCGGCTAAAGAGATTGCCAGGGAACACGCACTAAGTGATAAAGGGTACAGGCTGATCATAAATAATGGCAGAGCCGCCGGCCAGGAGGTATTTCATCTTCATATGCATATTATTGGGGGAAAGGAATATCTTGGGCCAATGATTGCTAAATAGATTTTACAGTATAACTATTTCTTCCCTA
>DINC01000028.1:546-2011 GCA_002425885.1 Spirochaetia bacterium UBA5550
GGGAGTATTAGCTGAATTTTATCAACTGATCTCCCTTTGGCCTCTTCAATTATGAAATCGTAATCAGCATATTTTATTCTATCACCTGTTTCCGGTATTTTTCCGGCAAGACTGATGACAAAACCGGCCAGTGTTTCAAAGTGATGTTTCTGAACCGGTATTGAAAAATATCTTTGGAAATAATCTATATCCATCCTTCCGCTAAGAATATATTTACGATCACTTACCTGTGAAATAAATTTTTCTGCGGGATGATCATTTGTCTGAATATCTCCCACAATTTCTTCAGCTATATCTTCAAATGTCAGAAGACCGGTAATATCACCATATTCATCAGTTACAAATAATAACGGTGTCCGGTTTTTATGCATGTCATTAAATATCTCAAATATATTTTTTGTTTCAGGAACAAAGTCCGGTTTAACCATAATATCTTTTATTGATTCCGGCTTTGAAACCATAATATCCCTGCAATGAATATATCCGATAAATTCATCTTCATCCTCCTCGTATATAGGTATTCTGGAGAATTTGGTTTTTGCAATGAGATTTACCGCATCTTTTATTGAGTCTGAAACTTCAAGAGATACAATANNTCATATGCAAGAGTATTTTTAAACGAGAGAATCTCTCTGACATATTCCTGTCTGTCTTCATCAATTACACCTTCTTTATGCCCAATCTGAAATAATGTATCTATGTCATCCCTTGTTTTAACCGGATCCTGTGAAGAATCGCTGAAGTTAAGTCTTCCGGTTATTAACTCGGACATAAAAAGAGAAAGGTTTATGATGGGAGTCATTATCCATATCAGTGAAAGCGTAGGTATCGAAAAAAGCATAAGAAAGTTTTCAGCTTTTGCTTTTGATACGATTTTAGGTGTTATTTCGCAGAAAATGAGAAAGAAAACAGTCTGTACCAGTGTTACTGCAAGAAGTTCAGTGTCATTAAACTGAAGAGCCCTGGTAACAATAAATGTTATAAAAGCAGTGGCGCATATATTGGTGATATTATTACCAATAAGAACCATGCTGAGTGCTTTTTCCATGTTATCCAGTATTTGAAGGCTTTTTTTTGCACTCTTCTTGCCATCGATGCTCAATGTTTCAAGAGAAATTCTTCGTGATGAAACAATAGCTGTTTCCAGCGCTGAAAAAAACATTGAGAAAAATATACACAACATAATCATTATAANNTATTCCTCATTACATATACATCAAGGGTTATTATTTTCCTTTTGGATACAGTCTTTATAATTATTTCAAAATCGCTCAGTTTTATTTTTTCACCTTTAGCAGGAAAAAAATTAAGCTGTTCAATCAGATAACCGCCTATTGTATCAGAATTATTGCTTACAAATTTTTCATTAAAAAAAAGATTAAATTCATCAAGCTGTAATTCACCTGAAATAAGGTAGTGATTCGGTTCTATTTTTCTTATTCCTGATTTTTTATAATTTTCCCAT
>DINC01000028.1:2083-3301 GCA_002425885.1 Spirochaetia bacterium UBA5550
GTTCCGTGAGTTCTTTTGAGAATGGGAAAAAATCTATCGGCTTGATAAACCTGTTTATATTACGTATTTTCTTGTATCCAAGATGGGCTCCCATTAGATCCCGTGAATCGATAAAACCAACAATGTCATCATAATCCTCTTTGTAAACAGGGATTCTGACAAGTTCATTATCTATTATAAGTTCCATCGCCTGTTCTATAGATGAACCGTATTGAATAAATGTTGCCTGGTTCCGGGGATACATTATGTTTGATGCTTCTTTGTCTGAAAACCGCATTACATTTTTAATTATATCACTTTCGCGTTTATCGATGAGTCCTTTCTCTTCACCTGAATTAATTACAAAACGGAGTTCGTCCTCAGTTAAGCTGGCATGTTTAAGATTCAGTTTGAATACACGTGTGAGTAAGTCCGTATATTTCATAATTATGAATCTTGCCGGATAAAAAATTTTATGGAAAAACAGAATAAGTGGAAAGCTTGCTCTGCTGAAATTCAGGTATGTATTAACAGCTATGACTTTTGGTGTAATCTCTGAAAGAATAATAATAAGAGGAGTGACAACTGAGATTGAAATAAAATGTCCATATTGTCCGAAATAACCGAGAAGAAAATTTGTGACAATTGCAGCAAGTGAAAGATTTACAAAAAGGTTGCCTATAAGTATTGTTGCAAGAATCCTGTCAGGTGTATTCATCAGGGTGGCAATTGATCTTTCACTGCTTTTAACTGATAAAGATAAACGATGCAGATCAGCTTTNNCAGCTTTTTTAAGAGAGAATAAAGCGGTTTCTGTACCTGAAAAAAAAGCTGAAAGAAGAAGAAAAACTAAAGCGATACTGATGTGACTTATAATATAACTCATTTTATCTGTTCAGGATTCCGGGAAGAGTTCAGATTCTTTAATTTTAAGAATCTTGGCGCATTTTTTTTTAAATTTCTCATTCGGCTGCTGGAGCCCTTTTTCAATTTTTGAAAGATATGAAGGGGAACAGTCAAGCAATTCTGCAAGCTTATTCTGTTTGATGTTTTTTTTCTGCCTTGCAGTCCATATATTATTTATAAATGGTTTATCTCCAAAATTTAGAATATTTTTTTCCCCCTGTTTCGGGAATATAGTATCAGAACTTTCTCCGAGAAATGATGAACATAGTTCGCGGAATGAATCTGTAGGTTCAACAAGACCTTTCTCCACCTTGCATAAATATGATGGTGATA
>DINC01000028.1:3312-12434 GCA_002425885.1 Spirochaetia bacterium UBA5550
GGCTAGTTCAAGCTGTTTTATTTTCTTTTTGCGTCTGATTAGGGGTATTATATTTTCCAAAAATTCCTCCGGATATGAGCAGGGTGAAACTGTTACATATCAAGATCGATATTTATATTGAAGATTTTATCAGATGTATTACCGTTGAAATCTGACGCCTGAATCTCAATACAGTTTATACCTTCCTGGTACTGTATTCCGCTGACTTTGTAATACCCTTTTTCATCAAAAATATTATCGAATGGAATTTTTTGAATTGTCAAACAATTTTCACCGGTCCCGATTTTACTGAACTCAGTATTCAGAATTTCTTTACCATTGATAACGGCTTTTAGTTTATATATTCCGAGGTTCTCGCGCCCTGTGACTGTGTCACGGATTTCTATAAGAAGAGGATAATGCTGCGTAAGCCTGATCTCCGAATTTTCATTTAGTCTGGCATATTTATCACCAATCCTGACATAGAAATATAATATTTCCGGAGCTTTGGTATCAGCAAACTGAGGAAGATTCAGAAAAGGATTTATAGATTCTTTCTTCTCCTGATCAAGTAATGAAAAATGTATGTGTTTTCCAAAAGAATGGCCGGTATTGCCATAATAACCAAGAATATCTGCTTCGCTGTAAACAGGCTTAAGGTCATCACCATCTTCAAGGTGCATATAAACGGATAACAGATTTTTTTCATGATTAATAATTTTGTAGTTTCCGCCGCCCCAGTAGTTTTCAAGAGGGAAATAAATCCTGTTCCAGGTAAACAATAATTTCCCTGAAGCAACAGGATGAACTGCTGAATTGGTACTGATCAAATCTACTCCGTCATGAAAATGATCAGCTCTTGATTCACCGAATGTTGCTGTCATAATTGAATCAGATAGCGGCCACCGGAATGAAAGATTAAAACCGGCAAGAATAAGTAATGAGATTAAAAGTATCTGTTTATTCATAACAATCCTCTTTATTGCAGCTTATTAACATGTATATGACAGAACTTTCCCGGTTCAGTACCTGCTAAATACAACTGAACAGCAGTTCTTGAGCACTCACCATTTTTTCCCGCGACTTCACCGGAATCAAGACAGATTGTTTCTGAAGTGATATTTTCAATTGATGAGCTGAATGGTTCCGGTGATTCGTTTCTGTAAACTGAAGAAATATATTCAGCCCAAACCGGTGCCGCAATTCCGCTTGCGGATCTCCCTTCGCCAAGAGAAACCGAACCGCTTTTATTCCCCAGCCATACAGATGTAACCATCTGGTAGTTATAGCCGACAAACCATGCATCATAGTAATTGGATGTAGTTCCTGTTTTCCCTGCACAGGGAAAATTGATGCCGTACTTTTTTAATAGCCAGTTTACAGAAGAATCGGATTCTTTGATTCCTTCAAGCATAGAGATTGTAACCCGCCCTGCTGCCGGATCCATAATTATACCGGTTCTACCCCTCTCTACAGTAACTTTCTCAACAATCTCTTTTTCATTGTCCCATATAATGTTACCGTTATAGTCTTTAACATTTTTAATCCCATAGGGTATGATAAAGATTCCGCCATTTACAAGAAGGGAATTGAGAACGGCACTCTCGAGTGGTGAGATTTCATAGGCGCCAAGTCCGAATGACAATGTTTCACCGAATCTTTTTTCCATCTCGCTGTCTGATAAAGAGAGAGCTTTGCTGATATATGAAAATATTCTATCATATCCTGTTTTATCAAGGATATGAACTGCGATAGTATTAAGAGATTTAATTAAAGCAGTTCTTGCAGTTACATTTCCGTAATACTTCTTTCCATAGTTTTGTGGAGAATAACCGTTTTTGAAAGTCATGGGTTTATCCGTGAAAACTGTCGACGGTGTAATTGTTCTGCTTTCTATTGCCGCGGCATAAATAAGCGGTTTAATTGATGATCCCGGCTGCCGTCTGCTCTGGTAGATATTATCATTCTGATTGGTTGTTGTAAAATCGAATCCCCCTACATATGAAAGTATTTCGCCTGTATGCGGGTTAAGTGAAATAAGAGCACCTTCTATGTCTGATGCTTTGGTTTTCTCTTTTTGGGATGCTGATGTATTTTTTAGTCTTTCAGATATTTTAAGATGATAATCCCGCTGAAGCTGTACTCCGTTCCGCAGACTTTTTGCAGCAGCTTCCTGTTTTGAGGCATCAATAGTCGTGTAAACGGAAAGCCCCCCTTTTTTTACTGCATCCTCACCAAATCTTTCCACCAGTTCTCTACGGATTCTTTCACTGAAGAACGGAGAAAGATTTATTCTGTAGGAGCTATAAATAAAACTTCCGATTTTTGAATGTGTTATTATTTTATTTTCATTAAATTCAATTTCCCATTTTTTTATGAATTCTTTATACAATGTTTCAATTTTATCCTCTTTGAGATAGCCTGCATCGCTCATTGAGTAAAGAATTCTTTTTGTTTTGGAAACGGAATTATTAATGTTCATAAGCGGCGAATAATATCCCGGATTGGAAATTGTGGCGACAATCATTGCACATTCTGCAACATCCAGATCGCGGACAGACTTGCCGAAATACATTTTTGCAGTGGATTCTACACCATAGGACCCGTTTCCGAAATAGATAAGATTAAGATACATGGAGAGTATATCCTGCTTATCATAAAGGGTTTCAATTTCACGGGCGCAGTAGGCTTCATATATTTTACGCTTCAGATTACGTTCCATATCAGTAAAAAGAACTTTCGCAAGCTGCTGGGTTATTGTGCTCCCCCCCTGTACAACACCGAAGCTGAGAAGATTCTTAATCATTGCACGGGAAATTCCTATAAAACTGATACCTCTGTGATTATAAAAATCTCTGTCTTCGCTTGATATTACACCTTTAACAAGCCAGTCAGGGATATAATCAAATGGCACAATCTCCCTCTTCTGCTCAAAAAATTCACCAATGATTACACCATTTCTGTCATAGATACGTGTCGGTATGTCTACTGCTTTTGCGTTAATATCAACTTCATTCTGTGAATAAGGATAACCCTTTTTCATCTCTTCAGTTCTGTCAATAAGCTGCTTGTATCTCGCGAGCCTGTCAAGAGCCAGAGTCCTATCCGATCTCCATTCCATATAGACATAGCCTGAATAAAGGAGGATTGTGATAGCGGCTGTCAGTGGAATATAAATAAAACAGATTGATTTATGTGAAAAAATCCATCGAATTATCGGCATAATCTGTCAGTCCTTTTTTCCGGAATTACTGTATTTTTTCCCTGAGAGCTGTCCGCATGCCCCGGATATGTCGCTCCCCATACTTTTTCTTATAGAAATAGGCACATTCATTATTTCAAGCTCTTTGACGAATGCGTTTATTTCGTCCTGAGTAGGAATAGGGAGCGTATGTTTCCCGGGATTAAGCGGAATGAGATTTAGCTTTACCCTCGAATATTTAAACATCTTTTTCAGACGTCTGGCATCGTCTTGTGAAATATTATCTTTTCTCATTACATATTCGATTGTGAGCCGGTTTCTTGAAGCCGGGAATTTGTCGTTAAGCATTTCTGCGATTGCCTGGAAGGGATACTTTTTTTCAATAGGCATATTTATAATACGTTTTACGGCTTCAGTATCATTCAATGAAAGAGCAAGATTATAAGGTCTTTGCTCATCTATATATCTTTCAATAACCGGCAGTATTCCGCATGTTGATATTGTAATTTTTCTTACTGAGAGATGAAAGCCAAATGAATAATTCATTATGTCAGCTGATTTTAAAACATTTTCGTAATTCATAAATGGTTCGCCCATACCCATGAAAACGATATTGTTATTTTTCAGGCCTGAAATCCTCCTGACATGGCATATCTGATCAAGTATTTCACCTGTTGTAAGATCTCTTACAAATCCGATTTTTGCGGTTTCACAGAATTTGCATCCCATCTGACACCCGATTTGAGATGAGATACATATTGTAAGCCTCCCCTCATCAGACATTTCATTCTTTATAAGGACACTTTCGATAAAATGATTATCCTCTGTTCTGAATAAAAATTTCTCAGTTGCATCGATTGAAGAGATTTCATGGTCTTCCAGGGTAAGGGGGGAGAGAACATATTTATCTGCAAGGGTCTGACGCAATTCTTTTGAAAAATTGGTCATCAGGCTGAAGTCATCAATATTCTTTTCATACAGCCAATTAAAAAGCTGCTTCACCCTGTATTCTTTTTCACCCATAGTGGTGAAAATTTTAAGCAGCTCTTCGTAATTATAATCTTTTATACCTGGTTTCATCTTATTTCTAATAATTTAAGTGATTTAATAATGTCTGTTGGTTCAGCATGTAAACTTCTACAAGGTGAACCATGAAGTCTGCAAGCCGGAATTTTATGATGTAGAGCTGTCCATACCTTTGAGTTTCTCAATCTGCTTTATCTCAAAAAGAGCCATTTTATTTCCCGCGTCTATATTCATTACCCGTTCAAATATCTGAANNGAATTGCTTCTTCATATTCGCTCAGGTTTTTGTAGCACATCCCAAGAGCGAATAGTGCATTTGACATGTTAGGATCAATACCAAGAGCAAGATTAAACTTTTCAATTGCTGTTCTGTAATCCATCATCTGATAATGTGCGGCACCATTAATATAATACGCGAATTTGTTCTTTTTATCATTTTCCATAAACCTGTCAAGAGTCTGTACAGCTTTACTGAAGTTATTAATTCTGAAATAGTTTTTGCCGAGATTATAAAGAATTTTCTGGTTCTCAGGATATTTTTTCAGCCCTGATTCAAGCATTTCAATCGCTTCAAGGTACTTATGACTGTTAATCATCTTCTTTGAATACTTAATTATATCAATTGCCTCATCCCATGCCAGTTCTACAACAAGTATAGATATGTCATCAATTGCTCCCATTGCTCCGATATGTTCACGGACATCTACGAGAAGAGAGTCTATGAATGATTCAAGATCCTCTCCTTTGTGTTTAAGTATGGATGCTTCGAATCTTTCATGGGAATATTCTTCTTTAGATTCATTCTGTGCTTCAGGTATACCGTCAGTATAGAGTATCAGCCTGTCACCATATTCAAGTTTCGCAACTTTTTCCTCGTATGTATCCCTGGCTTCTTCAAGTGCGCCAAGAAAGAGACCATTTGTATCAAGATATTCAATTTCACCTTTCTCGGAATGTATAAGTATAGCTTTCTGATGACTGGCATTGGAATAAGTTACATTGTAATCATCATCAATGGCCACCATGAAACATGTCATATAGTCCTGGGTTTTCATGTGGTCAATGATATTTCTGTTAACCTCCTGAAATATCCTTCTCGGTGAACCGTAAAGGGTACCGGCGTTTCCAAAAGATATTTTTGCCATTGCGGTTACAAGGGCGGCAGGTATACCGTGGCCCGATACGTCCGCCATGAGGATACCGATTTTATTATCCTTTAATTGAAATACATCGTAGAAGTCACCCCCGATTTTCTCCATAGCGCGGTATCTTACGGCGAATTTAAGCTCATTCCAGTCGTCAAGTCTGCTGGGGAGGATACTTCTCTGGATTACACTTGCCATATCAAGCTGTTTCTGTATCTGTTCGTCCCTCAGTTTAAGTTCATTCATGGTCCGCTCAAGATCTTCGGTACGTTCCTGAACCTTAAGTTCGAGGTTCTTTCTGTGCTCATCAATCTCCCATGCCATCTCCATGAGAGCGTATTCGATATATGAAAATTCCTTACCAAGCGAAAGTACACGGAAACCGGCCCTGTTTCCTGATGCAATTTCTCTGGTTACCCTGGCCATATCT
Organism: Spirochaetia bacterium UBA5550; assembly: GCA_002425885.1. Taxonomy (GTDB): domain Bacteria; phylum Spirochaetota; class UBA4802; order UBA4802; family UBA5550; genus UBA5550. The sequence continues at coordinate 9,095 of DINC01000028.1, forward strand.
GCAAGGATGCTTAAAATAGATCCCGAGTTTATTCTGATAAAGAAAAATGCGGATGCCAGAGCAATAACAAGGAATAAAACAACCAGTATATTATTCTGCTGCTGGAGTATCTTGATTCGTTCAAGAAGAGCTGCGAATGTGAAAAGAATGATTACCATTACAATCATAAAAAACTGGAAGTTGATTTTTACACTGATAAGAGCATGCGGTTTTATCAACTCTCCCTGTTTAAGTACTTCATTATACAGATGCGCTCTTTCATTATTTGTAAGAAATTCTCCAAAAAGGTGTGCTGTTATACCATAAACCAGCATAAACATGATCGTAGCAAGTATGGTCATCTTAATCATTGTGCGTGCTTCTATTATCGATATTTCACCTGTAATATAAAACCTAAAGAAAGTTATTAATATCATACCCAGAGCAACAAATACTGTAAAAAACGCTGAGGCAGTAGTATTGTTCATAACAAGGTCTGAAAAATCGCCGTATAGTTCCTTCATCGGGTCATCGGTTTTAAAATCTGCTTTAAATACGCGGTTTATTCTTCTGTGTCTTTTCATGAAAGCTGGAATCTTCACAGGTGTAAATAAACCTGAGAAGATATAGTATGAGATTGAAGCGATTCCGAAAACAACAGGCAGCCACTGCAGGAAAATTCTGAATATTTTTTCATAAGATGTAAGAATAANNAATAAATGAACTTGCTATAAGATATAAATATATACCTTCCAAAAAACCCGTTACACTTATGAAGAAAGCAACTGCAAATGTGTAGCTTATATTTCTGGCAAGAAAATAAAATAACCTCATATATTGCTCCCTGAACCTGATTCCTTTATTCTATCATTATCTGTTATATCTTTAACGCATCTGATGCCTGAAATACGATCCCTGTAAAGATCCGGGATGCCGCCTATTTTTCTATCTGTAACCCTGGCCTCATTTCTGCCAAGATTATGGCTTCCGCCTTTTATAACTTTATATTGTGTGCCATATTTTTTACTGCCTTTACGATTCATTTCATATCCATTGTACCAGCTGCCGGTCCATTCGGATGCATTTCCATCCATATGAACGATTCCATAGTATGATACAGCTTCTGTATCATATATATCGACAGGTATAAGTCCTCTTGTAAGAACCGTTAAGTTATATTTTTGTTTAATCACTGTTTTCAGGTTAATGCCGGTCTGCTCCGAATTCCAGAACTCATCGGTATTTGATATCCCCTCTCTAAACTGGTTACCCCAGGTGTAATCACTCCAGCTATTCCCTTTCCCCTGTGAAGGTGGAAATCTTGCAGCTTTTTCCCACTCCATTTCATCCGGGAGTCTCTTCCCGCACCACCTGGCGTACCCTTCCGCTTCATGATAAGAGACTATTACCGGGAGTCTGCTGAAATAAAGATCGTTAAAACCGTTACCATCAGAAATCTTACCTGACCAGTATTCAGGGTATTTAATGGCTTTTGAATCGGCATATATTCTATAATCCTCATTGGAAACTTCAAACCTGTCAATATAATATTCAGTAAGGTTTACCATGTGCTCCGGATATTCATCTTCATCACCGCTGTTAGAGCCCATCAGAAATTTTCCTCCGGGGATAAGTACCATCTCCCGTCTATCTACCTGTGATATAATGACAGTTTTGTAAACCGGTTTTTCGAGAAAAACTTTCTTTTCGGTACGCTTGTCCCTGGTTTTTTCTACAGGTTTAATTGCTATTTCAATACCTGCTTTTAAGAGTAGAACCGCAGTTTTATCACTGTATTCATAAAGTGCAATGTATCTTGGCTTTTCTCCTGAATAGCCAAGCAGCCGGAGTGTATTGATTTTACCAATGATTCTGTTTTCATTCAGCAGCAGATATTCGTTTTCTGACGTTTCAGAATCGAATAGAACAGTAATATAGCCGTCATTTCTGATCGATTCAACTCTCCCCCTGATTATAAATGAATCGTTATCAGCGGATATAAACATAAGTGCAAAAATAAGCGCAAGAAAAGTTCTAAGATATTTCACAGGTCTCCCCCTGTAGTATTATAACTTCCCCTGAAAAAATCTCATGTCAGGCCAAACCATACATGTCAGGGGGTATTCTTCATTCATGGCAAAAGTATCGAGTCCTATTATATTTCTTTTTTCATCAATAAATACATCATAAGAATCATGAAGATAAGGGGTGGGAGTGTGCCCGAAAATTATGGTTTTCTCCCAGCGTTTACCGCTAAGGTAAAACTCCTCTCTTAACCATATCAGATCATCTCTTTTCTGTTCAGATATTTTTTTTACATCAGGGTTAAGGCCGGCATGTACTGCAATAAAATCATCACCTTCATAATATAGTTTTAAACTGTTAAAAAAATCTTTATGCTTTTCGGGAAGTATGAGCCTGTTCATATGGCTTATATAGCTTTTTATTGTAGCTCCTCCGCCGTTTCTTATATAGTTGTAGTAATTTTCTCCTTTCGTGTAANNCATATCTTCATGGTTCCCGGTTAAAAAAACAGCATTATACATTGCGGAAATTTTCAGGAGATAATCAATTACTTCAAAAGAATCGGGACCGCGGTCAATGTAATCTCCAAGAAAAATTATTATATCATTCTCACGGATCTCTCCGGAAATTATATCAAAAAGTCTTTTAAGTTTGATATAATAACCATGGATATCACCTATGATATAGTAACGTCTGTCAGCCATTTTCAATCCGATCGATAAGTTCCTCTATGTTGAAAGGCTTGATAATTTTTATAAAATTGATCACCGGGCTGTTAGTGATAATGTCATTTTCACTGCATATAATTATTTTTTTAAAAGTAAATGGTTGCGATTTGATTAGTTCTTCAGCATTATCCGGATGAGCGGTATCATACTCCATAATATATGCCTTTAAAGTGCCGGACAATGCGTTTAAATGCAGATCATCATCATGGATCGGAATAACATTATAACCGCATTCATGCAGGGTATCTGTAATAAAAAGTTTCATAAAAGGATCAATTATATGAATAGCAATATCACCTTCATATTTACTGATGTCGCCCTGTATGTCGTTCCCCCTGATATGTTCCAGTCCGGTATAAAATTCCAGTGCAGGAAACATAATTGAAAGAGAAAACCTGTCTTTAAAGGGGAGCTCATTTATTCTTACAATTGCTCCGGCACTTCTCAGGCTGACTGTTGCTGAATCTATACCGATTCCGATTTTATCAAGATCACCATGCCTGTATGAGTAGATATTTTTTTTTATTTCAGTGGCACCGGGGAATAAAGATGATAGTTTTTCAAAAATAAATTCAATTGATATGTTTAGCCTGTTTTCGTTTAGAAAA
>DINC01000028.1:12460-20228 GCA_002425885.1 Spirochaetia bacterium UBA5550
TATTATTTCTGAAGTTCTTATAATAAGTTCATGTTCAACATCTGCGGCCGAAATATTCATCTCTCCGAGATCAAGTATGTTTTTCAGTTCATTGACAAATTGAGTGAGAAACTGATGAATGCTGATCTCCTGATATTTATCAATTCTGGAAACTTCAAAGCTGCTGTGCTTTTTTTCAAGCAGAAAGGCAGAGAGAGAAAACAAAGAGCGTATTACTCTTGAATATTCCTCAGGAATATTAGTTCCGAACCATCCATCGGCCTTGTTCATAAGTATATCTATATTCCCGAGAAGAGCATTCAATACGGTTAAACGCTCCTGTTCGTAAGTGGAGAAGTTTTTATCAACTATTTTCTTTATAATCTTTTCTAAATCCATTCTCTACCGCGGGTTATAGTCAGATATGCGTAATCTAAGTTCCTCTGTAATTTTTTTCCCTGTTTCGATATCCGGGGATGACCAGCAGCCATATACCCATTTATCATTTATTGATATGAATGAAAATGTTCCGTCAATATTCCTCCTGAAGGCTTTATATATAGTCCCTGATTCAGCAATAATATATCCTTTCTTTATTCTTTCATTAAATAATCTGTATGAGTCAGTAAAAGAAACTCTTTCGCTTATGAAAACTTTAATCAATGCTTTATTATGCCGCCATTGTGTATAATAAATTGAATCTATCCCCTCCTGTTCTGCAACAGGATTGATACTGTATATGATACCATAATTATCTCTGTACTTCAATATATTAATTCTTTCATCCGGATTATCCCTGGTATAAGCCGTTCCTATATATTTAAGTGAAGCCCTGATAAAAGATCTTAGTACGGCATCAGAATCTTCATTATCTGATTCAGTAAAAGTATATACAATATATTCTCCACGCAATGCGACAGCTTTATGCGTGCCATAAAATTCATTTTCAGTATCTGATGAGAATTCCGTACCACCTGCTATCCTGCTGAAAAATCCGTAAGAGTTTAATGTATTGTTGAACTTCATCAATTCAACTGTATAAGAATTTTTTTCATCATCGATTGTTTTATAAATACATATTGAGATACGCTCTATACCGGTCCGGTGATAATCCTCCCGATAATTCCTGATCCCGGTGCCGCTATATTCTGCCGGATCAGATGTGCGCATCCATCCGGAGAGATCGGTGTCCCTCGGGAGCATGTCAGAAACAGATCCGATTTCACTCCGGAAGAGAGCACAGGAAGTTGTGAATAATACAACGAATGCAAGAATAAGAGGTCCCGGCTTCAAATTAATACTCCCCTGCAAAATGACAGGCGGCAGAATGACGTATTTCACCGTCATTATATTCTTTCAATTCCGGATACGTATTTCTGCATACATCCCGTGCCATGGGACACCTGGGATGGAAATGGCAACCCGGAGGCGGTGATACGGGTGAAGGGACATTCCCCTGTAATATAATCCGTTCTCTGACAGATGCAGGATCCGGTTCAGGTATGGCGGATATCAGAGCTTTAGTGTAGGGATGCAGAGGTTTAGTGTAAATTGAATCAGCATCAGCCATCTCAACAATGCGGCCAAGATACATAACAGCAACACGGTCGGAAATATGCCGCACAACAGTGAGATCATGGGAAATAAAAATATATGTCAGAGAGAGTTCATTCTGCAGATCCATGAGAAGGTTAAGTATCTGAGATTGTATAGATACATCAAGAGCAGATACCGGCTCGTCACAAATAAGGAGCATCGGGTTAAGCGCTATGGCCCTTGCTATACCGATCCTCTGTCTCTGCCCTCCTGAAAATTCATGGGGATAGCGGTCAAGAGAGTTCTTCGGCAGGCCGACCCTGTCGAGAAGTTCATATATCCTTTGCTGACGCCACTGAGCATCACCAATCCTGTGAATTAAAAACGGCTCTTCAAGTATATACCGTACTGTATGCCGTGAATTAAGAGATTCGAAGGGATCCTGAAATATCATCTGAAAATTCCGTCTTAAGGGAAGCAAGTCCCTGTGACTGGTTTTATTAACCGGTATATCCCCGAAAATTACATCACCGGATGTGGGGATATACAGATTCATAATGGTTCTGCCCAAAGTGGTTTTACCGCATCCTGATTCACCAACTATCCCGAGTGTTTCACCTTTTAATACATTAAAACTGACCCCATCAACTGCATGGACATACCCGGAAGTTTTTCTAAGGACACCCTTTTTTACAGGGAAATGCATTTTAAGGTTTTCTATTTTAAGAATCGGTTCCATTTTTATCCCTGAATTTATGACAATTTACGGTATGACCGGATGAAATAATAAATTCATCCGGATGATTTATACTGCATGGTTCAAAAGCGTCTCCGCATCTTTCGCGGAACCTGCATCCTGCAGGATAATCGGATATAGAAGGGACCATCCCTTCTATAGATCTCAATCTTGTTTTTCTCTGATGTGAAAACCTGGGAATTGAGTCAAGCAGACCACAGGTATAAGGGTGAGAAGGGTTGCTGAAAATATCATGAGCACTACCCTTTTCCGCCACTTTACCGGCGTACAACACGACTACATTATCTGACAGATTGGCTATTACACCGAGATCATGGGTTATGAAAATTACAGACATGCCGTATTCTTTCTGGAGATTACTGATCAGATCAAGTATCTGGGCCTGTATAGTAACATCCAATGCTGTTGTGGGTTCATCGGCAATTAATATATCCGGCCTGCATGCAAGGGCCATTGCAATCATAACTCTCTGTCTCATCCCGCCGGAAAGCTGGTGCGGGTATTCATCCATTCTCTGTTCCGGTTCTGAAATGCCGACTTTATCAAGAAGTTCAATAGTTTCGCGGTAGAGATCAGTCCGTTTCATCCCGGTTCTGTGAATTTCAAAGACCTCTGATATCTGTTTGCCGATCTTTTTTACAGGATTGAGAGCAGTCATCGGTTCCTGAAAAATCATTGCAATCCTGTTGCCCCGGATACTGTACATCTCCTCCGGAGTTAGAGAGAGGAGATTCCTGTTGTCGAATAAAATCTCACCACCTAAGTATTTCCCTGCGGGAACAGGGAGAAGACGCATGATCGACAGAGCAGTGACACTCTTGCCGCATCCCGACTCGCCCACTACTCCAAGAGTTTCACCTTTTGAAAGGTCAAAACTTATATCATCAACAGCGCGAAGGATTGACCCATCCCGCTCAAATCCGGCAGAGAAGTTTTTGACACTGAGTATTATATCTTTATTAACTGGCATAGACATTTTTTTTATTTATACTTCTCAATTATTTTTGTTACAGGTTCAAAGGTTTTACCCGATTTTAATGCTTCACGGGTCTCTTTCTTCATTTCTTCATCAATCCAGAAATATCCGGCAGATGTAGGATTATTAAAAACAGCCCCTGTGTCCCTGTTCCCCGGAATCTCAGGAAACCTCAACCATCGCCAGTAAAATTCCCGGAAAAAGGGGAGCGTGTTAAGAGGTATCCACCCTCCTGAATCATGATATCTCTGCTGAATTTTATGAGCGAGCTGAATTCTTTCCTGTTCATTAATTGAATCTCTGTAGCGCTCGATTAGCCTGTCCATCTCTCGGTCATCGATATTATTAATGTTATTTGTCTGTGTTTTATGAGCATTATCTGAATGAAAAGATTGCCATGGTGACGGTCTGAAGCTTGTAGACCATGCCATGTAAGCTATGTCGTGTTTTTTTTCTATTATTTTTTTATATGATGTGCTTGAATCAAGAAGTTCCAGGTTAAGCTCAATCCCCGCTTTTTTGGCCTCCTCCTGGAGAACTACAACCCTTGGTGTGAGCTGTTCCTGATCGTAATTTATTGTTACCGAAAATCTCTTCCCCTCTTTTTCCCAGATGCCATCCTTACCCCGTTGCCACCCGGAACTTTTCATATAGGATTCAACTTTCGGTATATTGAATTCTCTCGCTCTGATCTTTTTATTTGTGTAGGAACCATAACCTTCATAAAATGTATTGAGTCTCACTGCTTCATTCCGGAGAACCTGTGAATTAAGCTTGTCAAAATTTACAGCATGAGCAAGAGCATATCTGGTGTTTTTGTCTCTGAAAATCTCTTTATCGAAATTGAGATACAGTCCGGATGTAGGCCTCCTTGCTTTATTATAATAAACAATTTTATTCACATAACCTTTTTCAAATATTTCACCTGTGCCTTTATCATACCATATTTCCGGTCTTGTTGCTGAAAATGAATCTATAAGCCCTTTTCTGAAATGTTCAAAAGCCACATTCTGATCTCTGATGACAGTAATCCTTATATAATCAGCGTTAAACCTGTTTTTAAAATACCTGAGGTCTTTTGCCCACCAGTCTTTTTTCCTTTCGAAAAGAAGATATTTCCCCTTTGAAAAATCTTTAAGAATATATGGACCGGTATTCGGTTCAATCTTCCAGTTGTATTCAGTAATGAAATTTTTGTTAAGTTTGCCATAGAAATGCCGCGGTGTTGGTGATATAGCAACAGACTGCCATAGGTCCGGTATCTTTTTGGTGGCAGAAACTGAAAGCAGCAGGTCGCCATGTTTTGTAACTTTTTCAATTTCCTTCAAATAAAAATCATTATACCAGGGGGCCTGTATATGTTTTGAACGCATAAACTCAAGGGTAAAAATAAAGTCTTCCGGCGTAACCGGTGTACCATCTGACCATTTTGCCGCAGGATTCAATTTGAAATACATCGTTTTGTCGTCTTTGCTGTATCCCCAGTGTGTTGCAAGTTCAGGTATTAGCTTTTCTGTCTCAGAATTATAGCTCACAAGTGAAAGCTGGTTATCGGTAAAGTACGAACGTGTATAGTTATTTGAATCCGGGCCGACAGTTCTGAATGTCAATGGAAATGTCAGCATGTCTGTATTGAATGTTCCCCCTTTAACAGCTTCAGGTGACGCGATTAAAGGGTCGTTTGCATTTGTAATCCATTTTACATTTTCAGTAAGCGGATGAACCGTATAATCAAGGACAATATTCTCGTCGTTTTCTTCCGGAGCAATTTCCTCTTTCTCTTTACTGCATGATGTTNNTAGTATCAGTAAAATATTAAATAATTTAAAATATCTGTATCCGCCTGTCATCAGTCCCCCGCTATTCATAAGTAGTATACATCTTCGGATCAAAAGATTCACGTATTGCTTCACCGATAAAAGTGACCATCGTGAGAATGAATATCAGAGCTGAAATAACTGATGCTCCGATCCATGGTGCCTTAATATGATACTCTGATGCCTCTGCGAGTAACTGGCCCCAGCTTGGCGTGGGTGGTGCCAGCCCGAAGCCGAGATAATCAAGCGCTGTCAGAGCCGTTATTCCACCTGCAACTGAAAATGGAATAAAGGTAATAATAACTGAAACTATATTAGGGAGTATATGACGGATAATTATTCGTGTTGTGGATGCGCCCAAAGCTCTTGCAGCAAGCACATACTCCCTCTCCCTTTCCCGGTATGTCGCTGTACGGACATACCATGTAATCCCTATCCAGCCGAAAAATATCATTATCCCTAAAAGTGAAAAAAAACTTGGAATTACGATAGAAGCAATAATTATTATGGCATAAAGAAAAGGTATGTTGTTCCATATCTCAATGACTCTCTGAAAAAAGAGATCAAACCGGCCACCCAGATATCCCATCATTGAACCTATAGCAATCCCGATAATATAATTAAAGAACAGCAGCAGCAGGGAGAAGAGAATTGCTATCCTGAAACCGTAAAGGAGTCTTGCAACAATGTCCCTTCCCATCTTGTCTGTTCCAAGGTAATGCCTGCTTTCAAGGGATGGCGGGTATGGAGGGTATCTGTTCTCATACTTATCCGTTTCATAAGCATTGTACGGAACTGGCGCAAGAATTACAAAATCGCCGTTTTTTTTCTGTGTAAATATTTCTTTAAGCTCTCTGTAATTTGTTTCATATTCATAATCAAGGCCGAATGTCTTACCGGGATGCATGGAGCCATATGTCGGGAAATAAAGGCTCCCCTGGTACTTCACTATGAGAGCCCTGTTGTTGACGAAGAGCTCTCCAGCCAGTGAAAAAATTATAAAAATAGAAAGAATGATAAATGAATAATACCCGCGCTTTATAGTTTTAAATCTTTTATATTTTTCTATTGTAAGAGGATTAAATCGTAACACCATGGCACCTACTCGAATTTCACTCTTGGATCAACAATTGCGNNGGATATTTCCAATCATAAATAGAAGAGATGAAATGACAAGTATTCCGAGGACAACAGGGTAATCCCTTTCTATAACAGATTCAAGACCAAGCAGTCCTATCCCGTCTATATTGAAAATCTTTTCTATAAGGTATGAACCTGTGAGTATCAGAGATATGTTATTCCCGAAATGAGTAGCAAGCGGAATGAGACTGTTCCTGAACGCATGTTTAAAAACCGCCTCCCTGTAACTCAGTCCTTTTGCTATTGCTGTTCTCATAAAATCTGACGCAAGGTAATCGAGGAGTGAATTCTTCATCATAAATGTCATGACAGCGAAACTACCTGCCATATAAGCAATTAGAGGAAGCACAGCATGATATAGAATATCTTTCCCTTTCCCCCATAATGTCAGTTCGTGGAAATCATTCCCTGTAAAACCCCCCAGGGGGAAAATATCCAGCCATGATGAAAAAACCATAAGGAGTATAATCGCAACAACATAATTCGGAATGGCATAACCGATAAATACAATAACCGATGTGATATTATCTATATTCATTTTATGGCGTACGGCTTTTAAAACACCGAGGGGGATGCAGACTGAGTAGGTAATAATCATTGCCATAATCCCGCAGAAAAGCGATACAGGGAGTTTGCTTTTTATCAGCCCCCAGACAGGTTCATAATATCTTGTGGAATTGCCGAGGTCAAGAACAAGAATATTGCCAAGCCATTCGCCGTAACTGATTATAACCGGCTTATCAAAACCGTAAAACTTTCTCAGCTGTTCAAGCTGGGTTTCCGAGAGGGGGGCTTCGTTTATCCTGTTGAATCCCCCTTTGCTGACAGATGCCTGCTGCGCTTCAGCGATCATTCTTTCTATGGGCCCGCCGGGGACAAAACGGGTTATTACGAAAACCATAAGCGTAATCCCGATAAATGTCGGGATTATAAGCAGTATTCTTCTTATAAGATAAGCAGTCATTTCCGGTCACCGTTTAATACGACATAATATATTTAGAAAACCATAATGTCAAATAGAAATAGAGCCTGTAACAATAAAGATATCTTAATAATTTTTAGAAACTGCCTGGATGATTAAAAAACAGCGTTATTCTTTGCAAATATAGCCGACGTTACGGACTGTTTCGATAATTGAATTAAATTCATCACCTATTTTACTGCGAAGTCTCCTTATATGTACATCAACGGTCCGGGTGCCTCCGATATATTCCATGCCCCATATCCTGCTTAAAACATCTTTCCGGGAAAAAACCACACCCCTGTTTTGAAGAAACAGACGTAACAGTTCAAACTCCTTGTATGTCAGATCCAGTTTTTCATCACCAATGTAGACGGCATACTCTTTCAGATTAACCCGGAGCTGACCAATATTTATTTCATTCTCTTCATCAACCCCGGTTTTAACAAGCCTGGTTAGACGGGCTTTAAGTTCACCTTTACGGAAAGGGTAAAGTACAAAATCGTTAAAAAACCAGGTTTCATCCAGCTCTGAAACTGTATTAACGCGGAGTATAAGGAAAACAGGGATATCATGTATCTTTTTTCTCAGTCTTGAAAGAA
>DINC01000028.1:20239-22151 GCA_002425885.1 Spirochaetia bacterium UBA5550
ATCAATAATGAATATATCAGTCTCCTCTTTGCTGAGATTATCAATGTTCTTGTAAGTGCTGACCTCATATTCCGGTATATTTATCTTTAAATCATCGGCAAGTTCAGAGTTCCTTGTAACAAGACCAATCCTTATCTTCATATCACCTGCTTATGAGTTCTTTAAAGATATCAATATATTGTGAAGCAACGTTTTCAGCGTAAAAATCTTTAATTTTCTTTCTGTTATTGGCTGACAGCTTTTTATAGAGTTTTTCATCTTTATGAAGTTCAACTATAGCTTCAGCACATTTGTCAACATCTCCTACATCAAAAAGAATCGCATTCTCTCTCTGTTTAAGAAAATCAACCTGCCCTCCATGATTAGTACATACTATGGGGAGCCCGATGTGCATAGCTTCCATAAAGACTATTCCAAAACCTTCGTGCAGTGAGGTTAAGGCAAACAGGTCAGCGCATTTAAGATACCTGTATTTGTCATTATCGTCAAGAAAACCGAGAAATGAAACACGGTCATCTGCGCTGCACTCTTTAACAACAGATTCAAGAAAATCTTTTTCCGGCCCGTCTCCAATTATCAGGAGTTTTACCTTTTTGTTTTTTATTTTACCAATTGCGCGGATGAGGGTCTGGAGAGATTTTCTCTTAATCAGCCTCCCCACTGTTATTACATAAAAATCGTCTTTAGCAAGATTAAGGTCTTTCCGGGTCGCTTTTACGTCAGCAGGGGGGTGAAATGCAAGGGGAATAATCTCAACCTCTTTATCAGGATTATAGTATTTTACAGTGTTATCCCTTGTGTTAGTTGACTGTGCTACACTCCTGTCTGATTTCTGCAGTATGAATTTTACAACCCTGCTGAAAATAAAACTGTCATGCGGGGAGAGTTTTTTGCTGGGATCATATATGTCTCCCCCATGCAGGGAGAGTACATTCGGTATCCTGAATAATCTGCTTATGATATAGCCAAGAGGGCCTGATGGCACTGCAAAATGAGTATTTATAACGTCATACCTGTTTTTCCGTGCAAGACTTATCCCCTTGAAAAAACCTGTAATAACATAACTAAGCATAGAGATAAATGTTGCCGCATCCCGTGATTTACGGAAAAAAATGCGTGTTCTATATACGTTTATTCCATCCATATTTTCATAAGACGGAAGATCCGCGAAGTTTGATGTAAGAACATCTACCTGCCCTGCTCCCTTCCATTCAAGCGCAAGGTCATAAGTGGCTACTCCACCGCCCCCACCAAGAGGGGGAAATTCATAATTTACGATTAGTATTTTAAGTTTTTTTTCATTCATATTAAAGGTAACCTGTACCGGTTATGTAAAAGGATTTCAGTTTTTAGTAAAGTAATTTTTATATTCCTGTAAGTCTGTCAGCAATCAGTCCGTAAAAAGTTCTGTCCAGTGATATATAATGCCAGCCGAGGTGTGAATGACAGATACCGCATAATGCTATAGCCCAGCTGTAACCATCAAACCAGGTATGCATTTCAGTATAATCAGAGATTATTTTACATCCCACGGCATTCTGGAAACAGACTACCCTGAAATATATACCGGCAGGGTTTTTAAAGAGATGATAGTCCGATTCATTTATAGAAATTTCTTCATTTTTATCAGTTATATGAGCATGACAATTTCTGCAAAGAATTTTCTTTTCAATACCGGGTTCCTCCTCAGTAATTTCGGCAGGGTCGGTATAAATAATCTCCCCGGAGCGCATCTGTTCTTTAAAATTTATCTGGGCAATCATAGTAATGACAATTTAAGTAAATAAAAAAGACCCGACAAGTATAGATCGGGTTTGTTGTGTAAAAGTGTCACCCTTATTTTTACGGTGATCTTTTACAAATCTGTTAAATTTATGAATTAAACTGTCAGTATGGCTCTATTATTACGATA
>DINC01000052.1:0-316 GCA_002425885.1 Spirochaetia bacterium UBA5550
CAGACTCTTCAATAATTTCTATATTGGAATCATTAGTTGAGAATAAGATGGTCATATCAGAAAAATTTGTAATGTTAAAAATTATCATAAGGCTTTTTAAAGCATTAGCTTTTTCATGAACAGTTTCAGGGATAACAGTTTTACAGCGGTTTTCATAATCATTTAATCCGGCGATTGCCTGCTCCGGTGAGCTACAATCATTACTTATACTTTCTTTGAGTTCATAAATCTCTTCAATCAGTCTTTTCGGGTCATCCATATTGTTCCATCTATACTTTAAAGTTCATCCAGATACGCCGCAGTCTTTATTGCAAAT
>DINC01000052.1:345-946 GCA_002425885.1 Spirochaetia bacterium UBA5550
ACGTCTCTATCGTCAGTTATTAAATAAAACTGATTATTTTCAGGAATATATGCGCGCGGATCATTGATAATGTAATAAATGATTCTTTTTTTTTCTGCTTCAAGGAGATGTCTAACTTCAGGTATAACTTTGTCCTTCATCATTGTCAGAATTATTCTAATATGAAATTCAGGGAATAATGATTTTAATCCATTCAGGATTGATGATAGTGACGCGATATTATGTGCGGGATCAAAGTAAATATTTTTATCACCGGACAGTTTTTGGAATCTCCCCGGAATTTGAATATACCTGATGCTGTTTATAATAGTTTCAATTGTAATGAAGTTTAAATTTCTATCTTTGAGAAACAACAGTGCCGCAACTGACGCAGCTGCATTCTTTATCTGATGCTCAGGGAATAAATCTGTTTCAAGAATAATTGAATCATGTTTATTGAAATTAAGTCTGAATTTCAGCAAAATTTTATCTGCCGGTAATTTTTCGTAATTATATGATTTACCCGGTTCAATAAGCGGAGAATTGTTTTCCGCAGCAGATTTACGGATAACGTTTAATATTTTATCTTCTGTATTAGTGGTGATTACCGGAATCCCCGGTT
>DINC01000052.1:956-1259 GCA_002425885.1 Spirochaetia bacterium UBA5550
TAAGTGATTTTTTCTACAGTATCACCAAGGATGCCGGTGTGATCCATTGATATATCGGTAATTATTGACAGTTCCGGAACTATTACATTGGTTGAGTCAAGTCTTCCTCCGAGGCCTGTTTCTATTACAGCTATATCTACAAATCTATCGCGGTAGTAGCAGAATGCTGTTGCAGTAAGTATGTCAAAATAGGTTACCGTAATTTTAGATTCGGTTGCAGCTCTATCAGCTGTTTTTATATATCTCAGAAGATCATCATCTGAAATTTCAGCTGAATTTATGCTTATTCTTTCATTTATCCTT
>DINC01000052.1:1347-3077 GCA_002425885.1 Spirochaetia bacterium UBA5550
GGCCTGTCCTGTAACCTGACTTTTCAATAACACCTGCAATTATAAAGCATGCAGTTCCTTTCCCGTTAGTTCCGGCAACATGGACTGTTTTAATTTTATTTTGCGGGTTATCAAGAATATCAAGAAGTTTAGCAATATTATCCGGTGAATAATTGCTGAAGTCTGTGCCTTGTTCATTATTAATATATTTATTAAGAATTTTCTGTATCATAAAAAAACGGTTGAATTGAATCTCCATGGTTTATTTTAATTGCTGATGATGGCAAAAACAGATTTATAATAATGCTTTTAAATTGCCATAATCATGTAAATAATATAAAGACGGCTTAATTATGCAAAACAAAAAAGATATCAGGGTAGTAATAAATCCCAATGCAAAAAAATTCAGGACAGGTCGAGCATCGTTTGATTCCTATAGAAAACTTGAATCTGACATGGTGTCAATAATAACTCCTGCAACACTTGAGGAGCTGCATTCTGCCACAGATCTTATGGCAGAGGAGAAACCTGATTATATATGTATTGCCGGGGGTGACGGCACCCTGCATGTTGTTCTCAGCAGTATAATTAACAGTTTCCTCCCTGAACCGGTACCCCCTGTTCTTATCCTGAAAGAAGGCACAATGGATAATGTCGCCCGAACAATAAAATTAAAAGGGCGGGGCCCCCAGTTACTGAAGAGGCTCGTTAATGCAATAAATCGTGGTGATAAAATAGAAATTCATAACAGAACAACAATGAAGATTAATGATATGTACTGTTTTTTGTTTGGTACCGGATTTATAACTAATTTTCTTCGTGAAGCCTATAGCGGTAAAGAGAAAGGTTTTATCCGGAATATGCAGGTTGCCCTTATATCTGCAAGGGAAGCTTTGAATAACAGCAGAACAGGCAGGATCTTCAGGGAGATGTCTGGAGAAATCTTCATTGATGATAAAAAGATTGATATTGATCCGGTTCATGGGCTTCTCGCCGGAACAGTGGAGCATATAGGTATGGGGTTTTCACCAATGCCCGGAGCTGCAGAGAAGGAGGGCTTTTTTGAGACAGTTATTGTGGGGTTAAAGCCTTTGTCAGTTATTATGAAACTGAACAGACTAAGAACAGGTAAAGTAATCAAATCTGATAAATATCTGAAGTGCCATGCTGAAAAAATCAGAATGAATTATCCTGATATTTATGATTATACAATGGATGGTGACATTTACCAGGCTTCAGGTGAACTTCTTGTTGAGGCAGGCCCTGTTATCAGTCTGATAAAGGTCTGATTTAAAGAGCCAGCATAATTAGTGCCATAAGGATATAATTCGCATCAATAAGAAATTCGTATCTTAGGGATATCAGGTAATCGGTTTTACCGATCTTTTTAAGAAGTACAAGGTAGTAAATAATACACAAAAGCAGCAGAATATATTTTAATTTTACTGCTAAAACAGTAATTGCAGTGAAAGAGATAATTCCTGCAAAAGATATAGCATAAGCTATGTAAACCGCGTATTTTGCTCCGAGAGATGTGGCAAGTGTATCTCTCCCCAGGATCAGATCCCCCTGGAAAGCCACCAGATCAATAATGAACTGCCTCAGGAAAACAAAAATAAAAAACAGGCTCCCCATAGAGATATATGTCGTCAGATTAACCCCCCGGTCAAAATAGGGGAGGAGAATAAGTACAACAAGCCATCCAAAACCTGTAACAATTTTAGTGTTATATATTTTTTTAATTACTTCAC
>DINC01000052.1:3100-3350 GCA_002425885.1 Spirochaetia bacterium UBA5550
AATGAAATGCTTGAAGTAGGGTGTTGAATAAAAAATACCGAGAAGATAAGGAAGAAGAAAAAGATACATCATTGTTGCTGATATTGAATAGCTGAGGTATATAGAAATGAAAAAGGATATAATCGCAGCAATCAGCATAAAGAGGCCTGACTTTTCGTAAATTTTATATTTGTATGAATTACTTTTAATCAGGAATTCCCGGTCGAGGTAATTGTTAACTGTGTACATTACATAAATAAAAAGCGCTGCA
>DINC01000129.1 GCA_002425885.1 Spirochaetia bacterium UBA5550
TATTGAGGCAAATGTTCCGGCTGAAAAAAACGATGGGTATACTATATCCCCTTATTAACAGAGCAGTGAAAGTTATGCTGATAAAATTTATTCTAATATTAAACATTATCCTGATAATAATTTTTCCACTGAGAGCTATGGGGGCTGACGCAGAGCAGTTCCAGTGGATTGTTAAACCGGAATTTGAACAGGGGGAGAGCTTCAGTGAAGGGATGGCTGCGGTAATGACCGGAGGTGGGTACGGATATATAAACAGCAGCGGTGAGATTGTAATAAAGCCTGTGTATGTTGAAGCAGGGGATTTTTACGACGGGTTTGCCCCTGTTATGAGTAATGGTTTACCAGTGTATATAAATCATAAAGGGGTACAGGTTATTGCTGTTAAGGTGGATGAGCGCCGTTATTTCGGTGAGGGACTTGCTGCTGTTAAAATAAATGGAAAATACGGTTACTTAACTGCCGGCGGCAAACAGGCGTTGAAACCTGTTTATGAATATGCACTCCCCTTTAATGAGGGGCTTGCCGCTGTGAAGATAAATGGGAAATACGGATTCATCAATAAAAAAGGAAAAATTATAATCAGGCCGGTATATGAAAAAGCTTCCGGTTTCAGCGAAGGGTTTGCCGCAGTTAGAATAAATGGCGCCTGGGGTTATATTAATAGGAAAGGTGCTGTTGTTATCAAAGCTGTTTATGCTGAAGCGGGTTATTTCAGATCCGGGTCTGCACCGGTTAAGGGTTATTCAGGTTTCGGATATATAAACAGCAGAGGTAATTTTATAATTGAGCCGCAGTTTGAGTCAGCAGCACCATTTTCAGAAAATCTGGCTGCTGTGAAACTTAACGGGAAGTGGGGTTATATTAAAAGAAACTCCGGCCGGAGAGAGGCAGTAAAAAAAAGATCGCATGATAAAAATTCAGTCCGGATTTCTGTAAAAGTTAAAGAAACATCAGCAGATAAAACCAGTGATAAAAAGAAAGATGTTGTACGGCAGAAGAAGAAAGATGTACAACCGGATAAGGAGTTTTCCGTGAATAAACAGACTTCTGTTATAAATCAAAGCGGCACTACCGACAGGGTAATAAAAGGTGCCGGGCAGAATGATTATACAACAGGTGGAAGCATCCGGGATGAAAAAATCTCCCGGATAGAAGAAAAAACTGAAAGGACTTCTTATTTTAAGTTAAACGATAATAACATAATAAATACTGATAAGAATATCCCTGTGATAAAAGGGATGGAATATGTCGGGATCCTCAGCGAGGTTAATGAAGGGCAGGTTATAGTAACTGATTTTAAAACAGGTGAAAAAGTTTATCTTGGAGCCTGGTGTATTACAAAGGTTGATGAAGACAAGGTTTACCTGGAAGCCGGCACTCCGTTTTCAACGGTAGCAAAGTGTGATTTAAGAAACGGGTTTTATGAGAAGATAAAACCGGGGATGAAGGTCTACAAAAAAAATAAATAATTCTTCTTGAATTTCCATTGCAGAAGGCGCTCATTGTACTCATTGCTATTTTAGAGGATAATTATGAGTATACTGGATGCCATCGGAAACACACCCCTTGTTGAAATAAAAAATATATGGAACCCTGACAAAACAGGGGTAAGAATCCTTGCCAAACTTGAAGGCTCTAATCCCGGAGGTTCTGTTAAGGATCGTCCTGCTTATTATATGATTAAGGAGGCCGTTGAATCAGGCGCTCTTACAAAAGACAGGATTATACTTGAACCTACTTCAGGAAATACAGGCATAGGGCTTGCCATGATTGCGGCAGCCATGGGTTACAGGATAAAACTCACCATGCCCACATGCGTAAGCGATGAGAGACGGGCCATCCTTATCGCGCTTGGAGCTGAGCTTGAACTGACCCCCGGTTGTGACCGCACTGACGGAGCTATAATCCGTGCGCATCATATACTGGATGCAAGGAATCAACAGTATTTTATGCCAGATCAGTTCAGTAATGATGCAAACTGGAAAGCCCATTATTCAACAACCGCTCCTGAAATTGTCCGTGATACAAATGGAGAGGTTGATCTCTTTGTCGCAGGTATGGGCACAACAGGTACACTGATGGGGTGCTCGCGATACTTCAGGGAATACAATCCGCGAACAAAGGTCGCAGGAATTGAACCTACGATTAATCACCGTATTCAGGGGCTCAAGAATATGAGTGAATCAATTGTTCCGGAGATATATAAGCCTGAACTTCTTGACAGTAAGATTATGTGTAAAGATGAGGATGCCTTTGAAACGGTGCGGGACCTCGCGCTTGTTGAAGGTATCTTCTGCGGCATATCAAGCGGTGCAGCATTGTGGGGAGCAATGCAGGCTGCAAAGGATTTGAAACGCGGATCAACTGTTGTTGTTCTCTTCCCTGACCGCGGCGACAGGTATCTATCCACTGAGATGTACAGATCATTCTGCGCAAGCTGCCCTCCATGAGAAGGCCGAATTTTAATGATTCATAATTTTAATAATAGTAAATCAATAATTCCGGGAGAGCAATATTTTGAATTATAATAAACAGAACATAGAGAGAATGGCTGAAGGGATAAGAAGCCGCGTCCTTCACCATACGATTAATAATGACGGCGGGTATCTGAGTCAGGCATGTTCTGCGGCAGAAATACTTGCGTCATTATATGGAAGAATACTTAATCTTGAGCCTGCGGCAAAGCCCCTTCTCCCTGCAAAATTTAACGGAGTTCCGGGGCTTGGAAATAAAGATTATAAAAACGGCTCATTTTTTCATGGCGCTAAATCTCCGGATTACGACAGATTTTTTCTTTCCCCTTCCCAGTATTCTCTGGTGCTGTATGCTGCTCTGATAGAAGCGGGCCGTATGGATGAACAGGGGCTTGCCGAGTTTAATAAAGACGGGAGTACAGTGGAAATGATCGGTGCGGAACATTCACCCGGAATGGAGATAATGTCCGGTTCTCTTGGTCAGGGGATAAGTCAGGGTTTCGGAATTGCAATGGCGTGCAAGTTTAAAGGTGATAGCGGGCGCGCTGTGCTCTTCATGTCTGACGGAGAATTTCAGATCGGGCAGACATGGGAGGCGCTGCAGGCAGCGGCATTCCATAAGCTCAATAATATACTGATTTACGTTGATATAAACGGATACCAGTGCGACGGGAAGATGACAGACGTAATGAACATAGAGCCTCTGCATAAACGCCTTGAGGCATTCAATATCAGGACATTTCGTATTGACGGGCATGATATAGACGAGCTCGTACGTCTCGGAACAATGGAACGTGATCCGGAGAGGCCCACATGTATCCTCTGTGACACCAATCCCCACAGATGCCTTGAAATTCTTCAGAAGAGAGCGCCGAAGTATCACTATGTAAGGTTCGGCAGTTTTGAGGAGAAGCAGGAGCTCGCAGCAGCAGGCGGGATCNNAAAAGAGGGTAACGGGCTCCTCAGCAGGGTACATGCTAAAAATCTTGTTGAATGGGGTAAAGATAAACCTGAAGTCGTTGTGCTTTCCGCTGACCTTACCAGCTCAACTGAAATAGATCTTTTCAGAGGTGCTTATCCGGAGAGGTTTTTCTCAATGGGGATTGCGGAGCAGAATATGATCTCTTTCGCCGGCGGCCTTGCCCGTGAGGGGTATGTTCCATTTATACATACATTCGCTGTGTTCATTTACAGGAGAGCTTTTGACCAGATTGCAATGTCTGTTGCATACCCGAACCTGCCGGTGAAGATGTTTGGATTTCTCCCGGGTATAATGACACCGGGCGGTGCTACACACCAGGCCATAGAGGATGTGGCTGTGATGCGGGCTCTGCCTAATATGACAATTCTTGAAACAGGTGATGCCACTGATGTTGAGTCAGTGCTCGATGCAGCCATGAGCGTTAACGGGCCCGTTTATGTGCGGATACTCCGTGGAGAAATACCGAGGCTCTTTGACAAATCAGAGCCTATGGTTGTGGGGAGATCGAGAAAGCTCTCTGCAGGTGATGATCTTGTTCTTGTTACTTCCGGTATCTGCACAGAGGAGGCACTGCGGGCTTCAGCAGCGCTGAAGGCTTCGGGAATCGGGATCAGCCATTTTCATGTAACAACGCTTAAACCTTTTAATGATGAGGATATACTCTCCGCAATTGAAAAGTCAAAGTATGGCGTAATTACAATGGAGAACCATACAATTATCGGCGGTCTCGGGACAATAATAGCAGAGAAGATGGCGGAGCTTGGAATGAATAAAAAGCTCACTCGCATAGGTCTGCGTGATACATTTGTTCATGGTGCGAGCAAAGAGTACCTTATGAGACAATACGGTCTTGATGCAATGGCGCTGGTGAAAGCGGTAGAGACTATGACAGGGCATAAAACAGGAATAACTGAGAGTGAACTTGCAGCAGTGAGAATAACGGCTGTGCATTCAGAGGCTAAGGCTGAAGCGTTGTAGCCCCCGCACCCCCAGAGGGGGCAAAGATAAAATTTCTTTAATATATAAACTGCCGGGTAATCTTTCAATGGAGCCATAAATATGATTAAATCAGTTTCCGGTGAGCGATTCACCGTAACATATATCCTCTCAGGTGAAAAAGAAGATGCACTTGCAGTTGCGGAAGATATCTGTATTGAGCAGACAGTTGAGTTCCCTCCTGAACTTATAAAGGATAATTTCATCAGGGAAAATATATTCGGGCGCGTTGAATCTTTCTCTGAAATTGAAGAGAAAAAATTTTGCGTTGATATAAGTTTTGCAGTGGAGACATCTGCATCTGAGCTTACACAGTTTCTGAATGTGATGTTCGGCAACATCAGCCTTAAACCCGGCATCAGGATAAGTGATATTAAACTCCCCCCGCAATTTGCTAAGCAGTTCAAAGGCCCGCGTTACGGTGTTGATGGTGTCAGAAATATTCTTGATGCGCATAACAGGCCGCTTATCTCTTCAGCAATAAAGCCCATGGGTATGTCAGTTTCTGAGTTTGCCGGTCTTGCTTATAAATTTGCTTCCGGCGGTATGGATATAATAAAGGATGATCACGGATTATCCAGCCAGAAATTTTCTCCATATAAAAAGAGAGTTAACACCTGTTGTGATGCTGTAAATGAGGCGAATGTTAAAACAGGGGGCAAGACACTCTACTTCCCGAATATAACTGCACCTTTTGATGAAATTATTGATAGGGCATATTATGCAAAAGAATGCGGCGCAGGTGGAGTGCTTATCGCACCGGCGCTTACCGGTTTTGACGCAATGAAACATCTTGCTGATGATGATAACTTCGGTCTCCCTGTAATGAGCCACCCGGCATTTATCGGCCCCTTTCTTTCCGGAACTACCGGTTTTACACACGGTGCGCTGCTCGGTAAAATGATGAGGCTTGCAGGCGCTGATATTGTGGTGTATCCGAATTTCGGAGGCAGGTTCTCCTTCTCAATAGATGAGTGCAGAGATATAATAGATAACTGTAAGTGCGGATTCTCTCATTTTAAAAGCATTTTCCCGTGCCCTGGCGGAGGTATGAATTTTTCGAATATACCTGAAATGAAATCATTCTATGGTAATGATGTGATCTACCTTATGGGAGGGGGGCTGTTCAAAAGGAGCGATGACCTTACGGCAAACTGCAGGGAATTAAGGGAAATTGTTATTTGATCCGGTGCTTATTTTAATACGGACTCCTGGTGAAGGGGAATCCGTAAATTTAAATTGTCTTCATATTCTTTCTGTTTTTTAGTCCTGCTTCTCTTTCTCTCCACCCCGCGGCGGTTTAGGCATGTCTCCGCAGCTCAGTTCGTTACCCGCTGGTGTTGTTATTTCTTTGCATGTGTCGTTTTTACTGCTGCCGTCCCTTGTCCTGAAAGAACATGCATCTCCAGCTTTTTTACTTTTGCAAGCCTGAATCTCTGGCGGTGGCCCGCCGGGCCCTTTTTCTTTAGCTGCCAGACTGATTCCGGCTACCAGTGCGCCGGAAAGAAGGAGTGCAATAACAGCAGATAATCTGATACTTTTCACCTGTACCTCCATTGTATTATTGAAATGATTCATTAAAAAACTGCGGTTTATGGCACCGGCGCAAAAATATTTAGCCTCCAGTGATAAACTGTAATTTAGACCCCCGCAACAGATGAAAAGTTCCATTGTGTCATTTTATTTTAAATATTTGCAGAATTTCTGATGTTATTGACAGGTCGTGTATTTCTATACTGACAATGACAGCATCTGCGGCTATATTTATAATAGCGGGTACATTAATATTTCTGAAACTGAAATCACACCTGAAGGGTATGATAAATCCTGTTATAGCGTATATAACTATAATCAGTGTAATGGCATTCAGTGCTTTTTCCTTAAGACAGAGCGGCACCCAGACAGTACTGGCAGGTAATATGGTTTTTGCGGCTGCTTTAATTTTTTATATATCGGATCTCTTTGTTGCAAGACACAGATTCGTAAGGAAGAGATTCATAAACAGAGCCATCGGTTTACCGATGTATTATACTGCCCAGTTTATGATTGCTTTTTCAACGGGAATTATTATCTGAGTTTTTTTAAAGTGAACTATTTCCTGCCGATACTTCTTAATTCGCTTTTGAATACTTTATCTTCAACAGGTGAATATAAATCAGTACGGTAGG
The DNA here is from genome assembly GCA_002425885.1 of Spirochaetia bacterium UBA5550. Classification (GTDB taxonomy): domain Bacteria; phylum Spirochaetota; class UBA4802; order UBA4802; family UBA5550; genus UBA5550. The sequence goes on from DINC01000129.1 coordinate 6,621, forward strand.
TATAGCTGGTGGAATCCTCCTCCATTATATATCCTTCGATCTTTGTGCCGTCAGTTTTTCTGATGATCTTTTTATCCTTATAATTGTTGTTATACTGTATCCTCATGATGTCGCTTCGCAGGATTATCCTTCTGTCAGCATTTACAGATTTAGTGTCAATTATACGCACTGTCTCTCTGACGATACGGCAGTCTATAATCTCCCCGTTTTTAAGAAATACTGATGAATATATAGAAGGTGCAAGTAACCTGTTTGATGGACTCTTTCGTGAAATTGTCTCAATCTTTTCCCTGGGTATATTTATCTCTTCGCCGGAAGAAAGATTTGTTCGGAGAGTGATATGGATGTTATCCTCATTTACAATATAGCCCTCAATTGTAACACCGTTGGTCTGTGTCAGGTATATTTTGTCTCTGTACCTGTCATGAACCAGGATGCGGAGTATATCTTTTCTCTCAATAGTATTCATATCCTGATTTGTGCTGAGACTGATTTTGTAATCGTCGCCGCCGGTGATTCTCCCTTCAATAATTGAACCGTCTTTCATAAAAACAGATTCAGGATAGAGATAAGCCGGCATTGTAATAACTATCCCTGAAAATACTGTAATGATGAATATTCTGAAGTGTGCTGTTAATTTCATATTAATAATCCTTTGTTTAAATTAGCCTCTGCTTTTAAATATGCGGTTTCCTGTCTGTTAAGAATAACAGGAAACTGCACCTGCATCTATTTGATGATGTCATTACTCTGAATATCTTTCTTAGGGATTTTTACCAACCCTTCAGTTGTAAGAATTGAATATATTTCGCCGCGTTCAGTAATTGCGCCTGTTATCACTTTCCCGGAGTATAGATGTACCCTGTCTATCCTGTTATACACCTTTCTTATGTCATTGATGCTGCGGTCTTTTTTATTCACAAGTTTCCTGACAGCCTCAGGATCCGGAGCCTTCTCTTTTCCCCGGGCTATATCTGTACTTTTGCTGATTTTATCAGAGCCGCTGCCGCTGTCTGTTGTTGAGCCATCTGTTTTCTTCTGAGATACGCGGTCTGTGGAAGATGCTTTTTTATTAGCGGTATCTGCGGTGTAGTCCGTTTTTTTGTCAGCAGAAGCGGCGGCATCTTTTTTTGATGCATCAGTTTTTTCGTCTGCTGATGCAATATTTTTTTTCTCAGTTGAACCGGAAGTTTTTCCGGATTCTTTTCCAGCTGAACCGGAAGCTTTATCTGCCTGAACTGAACCGGAAGTTTTTCCGGATTCTTTTCCAGCTGAACCGGAAGCTTTATCTGCCTGAACTGAACCGGAAGATTTTTTTGAATCTTTAGTACCGGCAGCAGCAGTTTTACTTTTTTTTGCGGATGCTGCGGGTTTGACGGAATCCTTTGTACCGGCTTTTGTGATTTGTTTTTTCCCCGTATCCTGTTTTTTGCCTGAAACTTTTTTGTTTACGACGGAGTCTTTTTCAGCAGATTTGGCAGATACGGTTTTATCCTTTTTAACAGTCCCGCTTCCGGTTCCGGATTTTTTCTGAGATTTATCAGTACCGGGAATCCCTGTAATTGAACGGTCTGAATGTCCTCTTGCACCTGCTCCCAGTGTATATATCTGGAGAGAGTCCCCCTCTCTCAGAATAATCTCCTCAACCCCTTTATGCTGGCTCTCTGTGATGGATTTATCAGTGCGTGTATTTTCAGAGACTTTTTTGACATAAACAGTTCCGGATGTGACTTTAATAATTGTCCTGGTCTCATCTGCTGTTATTTCAAATTCAGTGCCGCGGACAGATGCAACTGCTGTGGGGGCTTTAACGGAATATTCAGAGCCGCTTTTCATGATTTTGTGAAGAGATGTCCCTTTGTTAAGAACCAGTGATGCTGTGTCTGAGCCGCAGCTGCCGTCTGACAGTTTCTCAAAGATCATTTCGGTATTTGATTTAAGAGTAATAACTGCGGAATCTTTTAACTGAATAACAGCCTCGGTTTTGTCATCAGTTACCAGGGTGTCGCCTTTGATAACCCTGCTCCCCACTGAGGCATAAGTGCTGTTTATTTTCATTGTTCCCACGAGGAAAGTAACTTCACCTTCAAGCGGGGTGTCTTTGCATGAACAGGAGATAAAAAAAAGAGGAATAATAAAGGTAAGAGGGATGATATATAATATACTTTTTATATTTATCATAATAATAACCGCCGGTAACCGGGAATTTGTATTATAGCAAATAATGGAATGATTAGTACATTGTCATTTTAAACGCATCGGAGTCCTTCGACAGGCTCAGGAACCGGTATTGACTGTAAGTGCTCCTGTCGAATTGCTCAGTGGCTGACCCTTTTTCAAAATGACGATTCGATATTCTAATCCAATCGTAAAGTGCTATAATACTTAAATGATAATATATGGGGAGTATAATTCAAGTAATAATTATTGTTACTTGAATATTTCGTTATTCCGGATATCCTTACGTGATATTTTTTTTATTCCATCAGACGTGTTGATTGAGTAGGTTTCACCTCTTTCGAGAATAGTTCCGGTAATTATCTCTCCGGAATAGAGAGTAATTCTGTCAATATTCCGGCTGGTTATGGCTTCAATTTCCTTCGTTTCTTCTTCATCATCATCTTCTTCTTTTTCTTCTTCTTCTCTTTTTTCTGTTGTGTATTTCTTTTTATTATCATTTTTATTATTAATGGTTGCTGATGTTCTTTTTACGGCACGTAAATTTCTCACAACAGTCTTTTTATCCGATTTCTGTTTTGCTGAATATAGCTCAAGGGACTGTCCGGCTGTAAGTATGATCTCTTCACTTCCGTTTCTCTGCCCTTCAGTAAATCTGCTGTTATTCTTAAGTTTTCCGGAAAGCCTTTTAACTGAAACAGTTCCTGCCTCAACTGCGATAAAGGTTTTCGAATTATTCTCTGAAACTTCAAAAGTTGTGCCGCGGACAGAAGCAACAGAAGTGGGTGCTTTGACAGAGTATTCGGTCCCCTTTTTTAAAACATTATGAAAAGTTTTCCCGTGGTTCAGTTCCATTGAAATGGTGCGTGTATCATCATTGTTGAGTAGAATATTTTCAAATCGTAATTCTGTATCTGCTTTCAGTGAAATGACAGCAGTATCTGTAACCTGTATAGTTGCTTCTGATTTCACTCCTGTTTTAAGAATGTCATCTTTAATAACCGCGTTACCGATTGAAGCATCGATATTATTGATTTTTAAAGTTCCCGTTATGAAAGTTACTTCTGCCCGGAATGGAGCGTGATTTTGAGAACAGGAGGATATCAAAATCGTAATCAGGAATATGTAGATTATTTTTGTTCTGGAATGAGTCACTGGTAACCGCCGGTTGTATATTCATAAATTTATTAAGAGTGAATTATACTGACATCTTTAAAA
>DINC01000132.1 GCA_002425885.1 Spirochaetia bacterium UBA5550
AAGTTTCAATTTGAGGGAAAAATTAAAAAAAAAGAGCAGTCTATTCCGGATAAAGTATTATATTGAATATGAATAGTTTCTCGAAGTTTCCTGTGAAAGCTTGTAGAAATTGAAAGGCTATTCTTAAGAGTGTATCAAAAGCAACCTTACTTCCTTATAAGAAGGGGCCGCAACCCCTTCTTTTTTTATTAATGCTGTAGCTCTTCATCAATCTTCGGAAGCCTCACAGTGAAAGTGGTACCTTCATCAGGGGCGCTCTTCACGGAGATTGTGCCGTTGTAAAATTCTTCAACTACCTTTTTAGTGATGGAGAGGCCCAGGCCTGAACCTGTTATCTTCACTGTCTTTTCATTTTTGAGCCGCACAAATTCCTGGAAGAGTTTCGGGATATCATCCTCGTGCATACCGATCCCTGTATCAGCTACGGAGATTTCGATGAAATCAGGGAGCTCGGAGATAACGCAGCGCACCTCTCCATTGTCCCTGTTGTATTTAACCGCGTTTGAGATCAGGTTGTTGAATATTATCTCCATTGTTTCAGGTTCAGCGAGGAAGTAGAGCTGTTTCGGTTCAGCCTCGATTATTACGTTCACGTTTTTCTGGATAGCCATGGGGCTGATTACATCGCAGGAGGTGGCTGCGATATCAGTGATGTCGATCTTCCGCTTAACTTTGCTCTGCCTGTCAGACTCAATTTTTGTAAGGTCAAGCAGGTCTGTGATGAGGGAGCGTATACCCTTCATCCTCTCCAGTGAGCGGTTAATCATCTCTTCATAATCTTCAATTTTATCACCGGCCAGCTTATCCTTCATTACTCTGAGGTAGCCTTCGATGGCGCTGAGCGGAAGTTTAAGTTCGTGGGAGAGTACCGCAAGGAACTTGTTGCGGATCTGCTTCTCCTGGTTATTAAGTTTACTGGTCATTCTCCGCAGGTAGAGATTTTTTGTGATCCCCTCCATGGAAGTTTTAAGTTCCTGCGGAGTGAAGGGTTTGGGAACAAAATTATACGCTCCGTTATTCGTGGCCTTAATTGCCAGGTCAAGAGATGCGTACGAGGTGATCATCATTACGTTGCAGTCCATCTGCTTTTTGTTGATATACTCCAGCACATCAATGCCGTATATACCGGGGAGCTTGTTATCCAGCAGAACAATGTCAGCACCCTGTACGTCGAGGATCTCAACTGCCTGCTCACCTGTGCCTGTCTCCATTGTCTCAAATGTAAAATCCTCCTCAAGAAAAGGGAAGCTCACTGAGAAATTGGAAAGGATTCTGCTAATGCCGGAGCATATACCCGGTTCATCATCAACGATCAGTACTTTCAGTTTAGCCATCTACATCTTTCTCCTGGGGATCTGTATTTTGAATGATGTGCCTGTGGGGCCCTTCTCCGGGTCCGAGTTGGAGTTAACTGATATATGCCCCCTGTGCATCTTGATAATACCGTAGATAAGTGAGAGTCCAAGACCGGTACCTTTGCCTATAGGTTTGGTGGTAAAAAACGGCGTGAACAGTTTATCAAGATTCTCCGGAGAGATCCCTGCGCCGTTATCATCGAAGCAGAATATCACATCATCCTCTGAGCCCTGGAGGCTGATATTAAGAATTCCGCCATCGGGGGGCATGGCCTCTATTGCGTTCTTTTCTATATTGGTCAGTACCTGCATCCACTGGTCCGCATCAATATCAATATTTTTGTCTGATAATTCAGATCTGTATGATACGCTGACATTCCCGGGGATAATAATGGAGTTTATGCTCTGCTTTACGAAATCTTCAATATTTACCGTGGCATAATTAAGCTGATTTTTTCTCGCAAAATTGAGGAGCCCGCCGACAATTTTTTTGCAGCGTTCAGCCTGTTCCGCGATGAGCTTCAGATCCTTTTTAATCTGCTCGTCCCCTTCGTGCTCTTCAAGGAGTATGTTGCTGTACATTGTGATTATCCCAAGGGGATTGTTCAGCTCATGTGCAATGCCTGCTGAGAGCTGACCCATGGTGGCCAGCTTCTCTGACTGAATAAGCGACTGCTGTGCCGATGCGAGCTTTTCATTTGTTACGTTGAGGTCAGTGATCGATTTATGAAGCTTGGAAATGGTAAATGGGAGACACATCTCTGTCTCAGCCAGGCCTGTGATAATAGCCATGGCATGCTCGCTGCAGCTGTCGTAACCGCAGGCTCCGCAGTTAAGCTGATCCTCCGGAGAAAATTTTCCCATCTGCCTTAAAACTTTTTCGATCTCTTCATCAGAGGGGTGGGGGTTTCTTCTGTCGTCAGGAGTGAAGTTCCGCGAAAAATCGAAGTCTTTATAATGATTGAAATCTTTTTCCCATTTTTCCTGATCAAGCTTTTCGAGTTTTTCTGTTACATAATTTCTTATCCGTGCGGTCTTGGAAAAGTGGCTGCCCCGTTTACTCATGCCGGGGCCCATGATGCACCCTTCGCAGCAGAGAAGCTCAAGGTGCTGGCTTGTGAGGGGGTTTTCCTTGAATTCTTTAATTGCTTCGCGGAAGTTCTCCTTACCTGAAGCTACAAATATATTCTCCTCGGATATATCATCCGATTTATTCATTGAGTGGAGCTTACCCCTTGTAACAGGGAATATCGCGGCCTTTCCCCCGATGGGCCCGTCAAAGTCAGAAGGTTTCGTGTTTTCCGGTGTGATGCTGAATGCAGCGAAGAGTTTCCGCAGTTCAATATAGGTGAGAACAACATCCACTTCATGGGATTCAGATTTTTTTGCTATGCAGGGGCCGATGAAAACTGTTTTGCACTGCGCTCCGTAAATATCTCTTGCCACCCTTACAGTTGCCACCATTGGCGAAACTGCGGGGGCCAGGTACGGCACCATGTCCGGATAATAATGTTTCACATAGTAAGCCACGGCAGGGCAGTCGCTTGAAATTTTAAACCTGTGGTCATGGGCGTCCAGGTGTTTTTCGTAATCATAAGCAACCAGATCAGCTCCAAAGGCAACTTCAACAACACGGTCAAACCCCAGGTTTCTGATCATCCCCACAAGGATTCTGTAATCATCTATGTCGTCAAATTCAGCAGGGAAGCTGGGGGCAATGCAGGCAACTTTTACGCCGTTTCCGGCAAGGAGATCCCGGGCTTCTTCCGTAGTATCAAGAAAAATCTTGGCATTCTGGCTGCACACCCTTGTACAGTTACCGCACCCGATACACCTTGAAGCAATAACCTCAGCCTGGCCATTAATAATTTTAATGGCCTTAACAGGGCACTCCCTTACGCAGGTGTAGCATACCCTGCACCTGTCCTTTACTGTAAATACCAGCTCGCTGTGAACTCTTGTGGGCATATTACTTAATCCGCATAATATCTGTTATCTTAATGACTATGGAAATCATTATTTGTTAAACTTAAAATTACAAGAATTTTATGCGGATTAAAAGTCAAGTATGTAACATAGTGTTTTATATTGTAAATGGCGATAATTATCGGCTGGAAATATCACCAATAAAAGAGCATAAAACACCGCGGTTTTTCATCAGTAAGCATTATATCGTTTCACAAAATGAACATAATGCTGTGGTACCGGCTTTAACGCAGTCAGATTCCGGAATCTTAAGGAGACTGAAAATAAATTCTGTATCAGGTAAGTGTTTGCAATCCTTGAGGTGCCGTTATTATTATACTACGGCAGTCTCAGTACAGGCCAGTAAACCGGCATGATATTCTATGGATTAAAGCAATGGTAAACCGCTATAAGTACCGGTTTCGTATTGTCGAACCAGGACCTGTGTAATGGATTATCAGAATAAAATTCCGCACAGACAGGTTAATTTTAATTAACTTTTAGAGTTTTTTTTATATTCTCTCAGCGAGTTCATTCAGAACCTGCCGGTTTTTAAGTAAAAAATTTAAAAGATCAATGTTTCTATAAGTGGAGGAAGTATGTTCAGACTGCGTAAAAATTCTCTCTCTCTCTCTCTCTCGATTAGCATGAATATTTATTATTAGCCTTGCTCTCTTTTCCTGCGGCGGTGGTGGAGGGGGAGGAGGTAAAGGCGATGACCCCGGCGGCGGAAACCCCCCAGCGTTATCTGATTCAGAGGCAGTTATAGAAGACAGGGATGATCTTGTTATAGTTTATGGCTCAGGTGATTCCGCAGACAGCGTGACCCAGAGTATCACACTCCCTGCATCGGGATCAAACGGCACAACAATCACCTGGTCATCTGATAATGCAGCAGTAATTGCAATTAATGGAGTGGTATCAAGGCCCACGTATAATGACGGCGAGGCTGCAACAGTAACTGTGACACTCACTGCAACAATAAGCAAAAACGGCGATAGCGAAACAAAGACCTTTACACTCACTGTAAAGAAGATTTCAACAAGCGCGACGCTTTCAAATCTTACTGTATCAAAGGGTATACTGCAGCCTGCGTTCGATTCATCAATTACAACCTATCTTGACGCACCTGTGCCGTTCAGCGACAGCGCAACGCCTGCGTATAATGACACGCAGTCAGCATCAATAACGGCAACTGCAACAAACAGCGCTGCAACGATAACAATAAACAGCAATACTGTAGCGTCAGGTTCGGCATATGTAATGAACAACCTGGCTGTGGGGGCAAATACGGCAACAATTATTGTTACTGCCGAGGATGGAGTAACAACCGCAGCATATACTGTAACTGTTTACAGAGCAATACCGGTATTTAAAACCGGGGCAGGTGCAATATCCGGTTACACTCTTGATCCCCGTGAGGATGGCGCGACCCAGCTTGGCGTAAGCTGGCCTTCACAACGTTTTACGGATAATGATGACGGAACAATGACAGATAATATGACAGGACTTGTGTGGCAAACTACTGCGAGCACTTACTCAGGTTACTGGTCTGATTGGTTATCAGGATGTGAGAGCTCAACAGCCAACGGATACAATGACTGGAGAATGCCAAATATGCATGAGTTATTAAGCATGACAAATTACGGCTATAATGTATTAAGCTCATGGTTGACTGCTCAAGGTTTCAGTTCTATGTCTTATTCGTGGAGTAGTACAACTACTGCATATGATCACAATCGTGCATGGAACATAACTTCCGATGGAGGTCAGAATTGTAATTATAATAAAGGATCACAACCTGTCACTGTGTGGCAGGTAAGGTCAGAATCGTTGTTCTTGCCTCGTACTGGTCAAACAACTGTGTACACAACAGGTGATGACGGTACTTATCAGAAGGGTGTCAGCTTCCCATCAATCCGCTTTCGTGACAATGGAGACGGCACAATTACGGATAACATGACTGGCCTTATGTGGCTTAAAGATGCAAATAATGCAAATAGTACAAAAGACTGGTCAAATGCGTTTACATATATTGCAGGGTTAAACAGTGGAACCAGTAGCGGCAATTGCAATTACACAGACTGGAGGCTCCCCACTGTGAACGAGCTGGAAACCTTGACTTATTATGGAATGAGTGCTCCGTTAACATGGTTAAACAGTTATGGTTTTACTAATGTTATAAATGGTCTTTACTGGACTGGTACAACCTGTGCAGGTAATACAGATTACGCATGGATAGTGGGCTTGAATCTTGGTGGCATTAAATATATTGGTAAGGGTAACGATTCTTATTACGTCTGGCCAGTCCGCGGCCCTATAAAGTAGGTCATCATCCCTCCCGGAGCATGGGGCTGCAGCCCCGTGCTCGGGAAATTGAATCCCACCGGGAATTTCTGTTTATAAAACAAATCAATCCCCGTTATTTTTTCTGATATATAGCCCCTGAGTGATAAACTGTTAAAAAAAGCTTGATTCACAGTTGCATTGATATATTTTTAATAATACATGTGAGGTAACGGTATGGCATCTGAAATTATTTTTTACATAGAAGATTCTCTGGATGGCGGATTTGAAGCCCGCGCCCTGGGTTTTGATATATTCACAGACGGTGAGAATGAAGATGAATTAAAAAAGAACATCAGGGATGCTGTTCATTGCCATTTTGAAGATGGAAAAGCTCCGCAGATAATAAAACTTCATTTTGTCAGAGAGGAGGCCCTTGCTCTTTGAAAATCCCAAGAGACCTTGATTATCAGGAAATTATCAAAATCCTTACTCCATTCGGTTACACAGTTACTCGTCAGACAGGGAGCCATATCAGATTAACAACTGTGCAGAATGGTGAACATCATATAACAATTCCTGCTCACAGGCCTGTTAAAATCGGGACATTAAACTCAATAATTGTCAGTATTGCTGAACATTTCGGTTATACAAAAAATGAATTATTGGACAGATTGTTCGGATGAAACTGATTCTGTGCAATACTGATGACGGTAACGCCATAATTGAAATTGCCCGCAGATCCGGATATATAGTGAAACCTGCAGCCTGAGCTTCTGAGGCAGTTCTGCTACCCCCCCGCAAGCCTCCTCCCCAGCTCAAAAGCATCATCAAGAGCCTTCTGATTATCCTTCACCTGAACTTTCCCTGTGCAGACACCCATGACAGCAGCGGCATCAGCTTTAATGTAATCGCAGATCTCCCTGAAAAGCGCCTCAGTTGTCTCCGGCCCGGAGTTCGGCAGCTCCCCTTCATAAGTCATGAGCAGGGCAACTTTTTTTCTCCCGCAGGTGAAATCCATGCCGTAGATCCTGTCAATGAGGAGTTTCATCTGCGCGGTGACACTCCACCAGTAGATCGGAGTGGCAAGAATGATGAGATCTGATTTTGCAATCAGCGGGTAGATCCCCTGCATGTCATCTTTCTGTACGCATCCCGCTGCCCCCTCTTTTTTGCAGGAATTGCATCCCTGACAGGGCCTGATATTTTTTTCATTCAGATATATATACTCTCCGCCTGTGCTCCCTGCGCTCTCCATACCTTTTATTACCGAGTCGAGAAGCATCGCAGTATTACCCTTTTTTCTGGGACTTCCGAGAAATGATACTGTTTTCATTTAATATCTCCTGAAGAAGTATTGTAAAAAATTTAGGTTTTTTTATAATGAATTGAATATTAGTTAATNNAAGCAATATAAGTTTTTATATTTGAACAAATACGGAATTTAACACTCCCGGTGAAACATTATTATGGATTACCGGGTCTATATTTTATAAACTATATTACAAGGTAAAAGCATGCAGGAACCGATGCGAGGAATTATTGACTTTCTGGCTATAACAGAGTTTTCACAGGCAATTCTGCTTATTTTTATACTCCTTATTATGGACAGGAACAGGCGGGCAAATCTTTTTTTTGCAGCTTTTATATTTATACTCTCTTCCAACTTCTTTTCATTTTATCTTTTTAAAACAGGTTTTAAATATCCGGCGCTTGTTTTTGCGGCATTTTCAATTCTCGGAATATCTCTGGCTGGCGTTTTTATCTATTTTTACGCGCTTTTTATAACAGGACTTTTTGAAAATTTCAGTAAGCGGCATCTCGCGCATTTTGCTGTTTATTTTTTGTGCCTTCTCCTGTTTATTGTTTTAGTTTTAACCAGTACGGATTTCCCCGCGAGATCTCATCATTTTAAAAAATATATGTTCTTGATAATAAGCGCAGGTCTGGTAAATTCANNCTAAAACTACTATTCAGATCTGGAGAGAATGAGCCTTAACTGGCTTAAGAAAATAACAACACTGGCATTCATTGCTCTTCTTTTCTGGTGTGTGGGATTCTGGTTTTCTCATCTTAATATAATACCAAGAAATCCTGCCGCAATGGCTTTAAATATAGTTATGCTGATAATAATTATATTTAACACGGCATATTACCTTATCAACCAGCCGGAGATATTTAAAAAGAATATTGAGATGGAGCATGCAATTGATGATTCAGAGAGTGAATCAGTTGCAGAAAAATATGCGCGGCAGAGTATTGATGAAAGCATGCAGGATGATTATCTGCTCAGGATGAGAAATTATATGGAACAGCAGAAACCATATCTTGATGAAAATATCACGATAAAAGATCTGGCGGAGGGGATAGGCATACCGGCACATCATCTTTCCATAGTTATAAATAACAGGCTCAATAAAAATTTTTATACATTTATAAACGAATACAGGGTACATGAGGCGGTTTCAATTCTTGAAGACCCTGCAAATAAAGATGCCAGCATAATAGCCGTTGCCTTCAGGTCAGGCTTTAATTCAAAATCCACGTTTAATTCTGTTTTTAAAAAAATCACCGGTGTAACACCCTCAGAATATAGAAACAGGAGCAGTTTCAGGTCTGAACTTGCAAGTTAGGACTAATTCTTCTTCTCTGCCGCGTACAGGCTTGTAAGTCCGGTCGATCCCCGTTTCAGTTTCATATATAGTAATCACAGTTTAAAATAAATTTGAGGTTACTATATGAGATTCAGAGTACCTGCTTTTATAATTTTAATGATGGTGGCTGCTTCTTCCGCTTTTGCGGATGAGAATGACGGAATCGGCCGGACTATATCATACAGCGATTATATAGCAGCAATAGAAAAAACTCTTCCTGAGTTGAGAGTAAATGAGATGGATGTTCTCTCTGCGGAGAATAAAGTCAAAAACGCAAAGTCCGGCTCGGATACAGCGCTTACGGCCGGGGGGAGTGCTTATTCCAGCAAACAATACTCCTCCATCAATAACAGGGGGGATGTAAAGGGATATAATTATTACGCTGGCTTAAGCAAAACTTTTTCTTCAACAGGAACAACAGTCACCGGAACATATAACTACGATAAAAACAGTTACAGTAATTTCAGTTCTTCATCTGATTATTCGGCTTATGAACCTTCTGTGGCAATACAGATATCACAGCCTCTTCTGTATAACTTTCTCGGAAAAGTTGACAGGTATTCAGAGAACGATGCGAAGATGCAGCTTGAAATAGCAAAATTTCAGTTACAGGAAAATAATAAGAGTGTGCTCAATGCGTACAGGAAGCTTTATTTTCAATGGATTATGTATAAAGAGAATATTGAAAATCTTGATGAAGCAATCAGTAATTCAAACATCCTGAAAGAACAGATAAAAAGAAAAGTCAGTACAGGCCTTGCTGACAACGATGATTACCAGAGCGCTGTCTCGTCCGTTCTGAGTTATGAGAACCAGAGACGTGAATACCTGACAGCAATTAAAAATATAGAAAATCAGATGAGTCTCTATCTCGATGGCGGCACTATCCCGGATGAGAAAGCTTTTAATGAAATTTACCGGAAAGCTGAAGGTGAAGGTTTAAGCGATGTCAGTTTTAAGCATACAACATCCGCGAAAATAATGGATCTTACTATGAAGAATTATGCGTACTCGAAGGGGGTCTATGAAAATACACTTCTACCGGAATTTAATATCCTTGCCGGGATGACGAAAAAGGATCTCTCCGAATCACAGACTTATGGAGCTAAGGATACAGATTACAATGTGGGATTTGAATTCAAGTACTACCTTGAAAACAATTCAGCAGAGAGCAGCCTTAAGGATGTTGAAATACAGATAAAAGCTCTGGAGTATGAATATAAATCAACAGAGAATACATATAAAAAACAGCTTCTCAGTTATATTGAATCATCAAATGGAATAATAGATCAGCTCGAGAATAAAGAAAAAACGCTGAAAGCTCTTGAGTCGAAGCTTGCCACTGAAAAGAGAAAATACAATCAGGCCAGGCTCAGTCTGTAANNCGTATGTAATAGATACAGAAAACAGCATAACAACGGAGAGAAACAATGTCCTGGCGCTTAAGTATCAGCTTATCGGTTATTATATAGATTACATGGATCTCGTTAAGTAGGTTATAATGATGGAAAAAATTGTACGTTTTTTTGTTAAAGATAAACTCGTTGTTAATATAATACTCCTCACGGTACTTGTGATAGGAGTGGCTTCAGCTATAAACATCAAGCGGGAAACAATGCCTGCTACAGATATAGATAAAATGATTATCTCAGTTACTTATCCCGGTGCAAGCCCGCAGGATGTTGAACTAAATGCCGTGGTGCCGATTGAAGATAAGCTTAAGGAGATAAGCGGGCTTGATGAGTATAAATCTGTATCTATTGATGGCGGAGCGGTAATTATAGTCAGTATAGATCAGGATGTATCAAATAAACAGAAGGTCAAGGATGAAGTTTTCCGGAAAATTTCCAAAAGCAACATTGAAGATATACCTGAAGATGTTGATGAAATCCAGATTGAGGATATGAATACCAGCCGCAAAACAGTTCTGCAGATCGGCCTTTCGATAAAAGATAACAAAGCTACACAGAGAGAACTATACGCGGCAGCAGACCAGCTCGAAAATCAGCTGAAGCGGCTTGATGGAGTTAGCGAGGTTGACATGAACGGATATCTCGACAGGGAGATTCATGTCAACGTAAACCCTGATAATATGAATAAGTACTATGTTTCATTAAATGATATCATCGAGAGTATTCAGACAAGAAATGTAAGATCTTCAGGAGGCACAATACAGTCTGTTTATCATGAAAAAAATATTGTCACAATAGGCCAGTTCAGTAATCCCGTGGATGTCGGTGAAGTTATTGTCCGTACCGGGTTTGAACAGCAGAAAGTCAGAGTCAGAGATGTTGCAGCCGTAGAGGATGGCTTTGAGGATGAGGATATTAAAATCAATGTAAACGGCGGGAGCTCAGTCGCTTTTAATATAAAAAAGAAAGAGGACGCTGATATTATCACAACTGTTGACGGGATCAAACGATATCTCGAGAAACACAAAGAGCTCTTCGGAGATAAATTTGAGGTAGTGACGATCTCTGATGATTCTGAATCAGTAAAATCATTGATAAATGTTGTAATAAGCAACGCGGTAATCGGGTTCATACTGGTTTTTCTTGTTCTTCTTATATTTTTAGATTTAAATACATCGTTCTGGACTGCAATGGGTATTCCGGTGTCGCTGCTGCTTACAATCATTTTCATGCGGGTTAATGATTTTTCTTTAAACATAATGACTCTCGGCGCAATTATTACGGTACTCGGTATGCTCGTGGATGATGCTATTGTTGTAGCGGAAAATATTTATGAAAAGAAAAATCACGGAATGCCTGCTATGGAGGCAGCAATAACAGGGGTTAAGGAGGTTTTTACTCCTGTAGTTGTAAGTATACTCACAACAATTGTGGCGTTTCTTCCAATACTCCTTATTAAGGGGACAATGGGAAAATTTATCTTTGCTTTTCCGCTCGTTGTTTCAGCTGCTCTCCTTTTCAGTCTTATGGAGTCTACAACACTGCTCCCCAATCATCTCGCATACAGCCATATTAAGCTGAAAGAGGATAAAAGGGAGAACTGGTTCAAGCCATTCATTGCCTTTTATGAGCGGTCGCTGAAGAAGGCACTTGGCTATCGTTATGTTGTGCTGGGAACATTCGTACTGCTTTTTCTGTTTTCAATTTTTGTCTCCGGTGAAACTTTGAAAGGATTTGTTCTGTTCTGGGATAACAGTAATGAATATGTTAATATAGATATATCTCTTGAGCCGGGCACTTCTCTTGAAAAGACAGAGGAAAAAACTCTCTCACTGCGTGAACTTATAGTGAAAAATATACCTGAAGATGAACTGGTGTCAACCTATAGCCGCATTGGTACTCATTCAGAGCGAGGTTCAACTAATCATGAATACTGGTCAACGATACAGGTCAAGCTTGTCCCGATTAATGAACGTGAACGTACAGCTGGTGAAATAGTAAACGATCTTCGAAGTAAAATTCCGTCTGATATGCTGAAGGGGTATGTTTCTGTGGTAATGATGGAGCAGAAAGCGGGCCCTTCCACCGGAGAACCGGTTGATATAAAAATTATCAGTAAAAACAGTGATGAAGCGAAAGCTGTAATGAATGAACTCATGAGAGCTCTAAATGAAATTGATGGAGTTAAGGATATAGATACCGACCTTAAGGAAGGGAAGAATGAGCTTCGCTTTGTTTTCGATTATTCAAAGATGTCGCAATATGAATTGGATGTTAAAACCGTGGCTACAGCAGTACGTGCCGCATACGCAGGGAGCACAGCTACATCAATACAGACTATTGAAAACAAACTTGATTTCGTTGTACGGCTTGATGAAAAATCGAGAGGTAGCGAAAAGCATCTGATGAACCTGCTGGTCCCCAACGGTTCCGGAAGGCTTATCCGTTTAAGTGAATTCGCCAAACTGACATCAGGTAATGGAGAATCGGAGATAAACCATTTCAACGGGGACAGGACGATTAGTGTTACTGCGGATGTTAATACGGCTAAAACAACACCTGTCATAGTCCAGAAAACAATTAAAGGAATGCAGGCGCAGCTCCTGGAGAAATATCCGCATACCTATCTCCTCTTTGAAGGTGAAGCTAAGGAGAGTACTGAAACGATGTCCGACATGGCAATTTCATTCATGGTTGCTCTTTTTCTAATATATCTCCTGATAGTATTACAGTTCAGATCATTTATTCAGCCATTAATTGTTATGTGCGTAATACCATTCGGTTTGATCGGGGTTCTCATCGCTTTTACTCTGCATAGTGTTCCATTAAGTTTTATGGGAGTCATTGGGGTAATCGGTCTTTGCGGGGTTGTTGTTAACGATAGTATACTGATGGTTAATTTTATTAACGGTAATAAATCAAAGAGTGAACTGAAAACAAAAGAACAGCTTTTCAGTGAAGTGGCAAAAGGGGCATCACAGAGATTGCGGGCAATAGTTTTAACTACAGTGACAACTGCTGCAGGGCTTCTTCCGACTGTATACGGTATAGGGGGGAATGCGCTTACGCTTGTGCCTACGGTTATGGCCATGGCGTATGGTCTTCTCTTCGCGACAACTCTTACATTGATTTTTGTCCCCTGCCTGTATATGATAAATGAGGATATGGCTGAGATTTTTAGAAATGTAATGATAAAAATTAAAAATGCAGGTTTCTTTTCCGTGAAAATTTTTTCTTCGGAAAGGTAGTATTTGCATGGTATTTGTTTATACTGCCTGAATTACGGCAAAAATATTGTAAAAAAAGGCCTGACGGTTATGAGATTAACCGGCAGGCCTGAAATTATAGTTTGTTTATAGAACCACTATGAATGACTGAAGGGGTTAAAGAAAAAATGCCCGGTCAAATCCGGCATAAATTGCTGTACCGATCTTCCCCGGTTTCTCCGCATCTCCAATGACTATTACCCTGCTGAAATTGTTATTTAACATATCGAGCAGGCTTCTCTCAGATCTTACACCTGTCGAAAGAACTATGGCATCAGAATTTATCGTTCTCTTCTCCGGGGTTTCTCTGGTTGTAATTTCAACACCGTTTACACTTATACCGGTCACCCTGCATCCGGAGATAAATTCCACCTTATGCTTTTTCAGCCTCGGCATAATGTCAAAGAGGTGAGAGTAGTGTATACCGGGTCCGATCGTCTTCTCTTTTTCAATTACAGTTACGCTATTTCCCTTTTCCGCAAGGAACTCAGCGGTCTCAAGCCCTGTAAGGCCGGAGCCTATAACTGTTACTTTTTTCCCCTGAAGGATTATTCTGCTCCTGAGAATGTCATCAATGGTAAATACATTATCGTTGTCAGCGCCGGGGATCGGGGGTATTGAAGGAATGGCCCCTGTCGCAAGTAAGACAGCGTATGGATTCAAAGCTTTCAGGTTATCAATTGACGGTGAAGCATTAAATCTGATGTCAACGCCAAGCTGCTGAAGTTCATATTCCTGAGTTTCAAGGAGCCAGTTCACTTTATCCTTAAGCGGGATTACAGATGCCATCTGCACCTGCCCGCCAAGCTTTGAAGATTTTTCGAATAACACAGGTTTAAACCCGCGTAAAGCGAGCACGCGCGCCGCTTCCATCCCCGAAGGCCCTCCGCCGATAATCGCGACTGCTCTCCCGTCTCCATCTTTTTTAAATTTGTCATATACAAGCTCTCTACCCATCCTGGGGTTCACTGCGCATTTAACAGCTCTCCCTGCTGATATCTCCTCCCAGCAGTACATGCATGATATGCAGTGACGTATCTCCATCTCTCTCCCTTCTGATGCTTTCCTGCTCCATTCCGGGTCAGCAAGGTGAGGGCGGCCAAGAGCGACAAAATCGCAGTCACCATTTTCAATTGCTTTATCAGCAAACTCCGGCTCCCTTATTACGCCAACACCGATAACCGGAATTTTAACAGCCTCCTTTACCGCGCGCGCAAGGTACAGTCTCCAGCCCTGCTTATATGACATAGGCTCAATAACAGTATTTCCGCTGTCATAAGTTCCTGATGAAACATTAATAATATCCACGCCGATACTTTCCAGATGCTTTGCAATCTTCACGCCTTCTTCAAGATTTATTCCACCCTGTAAAAACTCATCAACAGATATGCGCACACTTATAGGGAAATCTGGACCGCAGATAAATTTTATCCCCTGAACAATCTCTGTAATGAAAGTCATCCTTCCGTCAAATGATCCGCCGTATTTATCAGTCCGGAGATTAGTAAGAGGGCTTAAAAACTGGTTCATCAGGTAGCCATGCGCACCATGAATCTCAACTCCGTCAATCCCGGCAATCTGCGCGAGCTTTGCCCCTTTGATGAATTTTTTAACCATGGCCCCCACTTCATCGGTTGTAAGAGATCTGGGCTTTACTCCGATAACTTTACAAGGGACATCGCTTGCTGACACAAGTTCCTTTGGAGTGTTATAGTCCCTCGTACCCTGTGCACCGGGGTGCTGAAGCTGCACAAATATCTTTGCTCCATGCCTGTGTACCGCATCCGCAAGTTTTTCCATTGAAAGAATATGTTCAGGATCAGTTGCTGCAAGCTGATTGCGTGTGCCGATACCTGTTTCATTGTCGATCCTTGTAATCTCAGTGATAAGGAGACCCGTCCCGCCCTTTGCTCTTTCCTCGAAATAACGTATTAATTCCGGAGTTGCCTCGCCTGTGATAGATGCAAGAGTTGAATCCATGGCAGGCATAACAACCCGGTTTTTGATTTCAAGCTTCCCTATATTCCCTTTTCTGAAAAGATTTTTGTACTTCATAACTAAACACCTCCGGAGATTCTTTTTATAAAATAAATG
>DINC01000319.1:0-6303 GCA_002425885.1 Spirochaetia bacterium UBA5550
TATTATTCTTTATTATTAATTTAATTATATATATTTATTTAGAATAAAAAAGATAAGGAGATCACAATGGCGGGTTTCACTCTAACTGATATACAAGTAGCTGCTGAACATGAACAGCCGATTCTCAAGCAGACCATTGCCGAAGCTTGGGTAACAATGAAAAGAACTAACTGGGATGATACCAGATTCTGCACAATAAATCCATCTAATGTGCTTACATTCTCTCAGGCAAAAAGCTTTAAGAATTTTTATGAAAGTGAAGGCTGGTTTGTTCAGATAAAAAGAGCTACAAGAAATTATTATTTCGATATCTACAGAAGTCTTGAAGACATGCAGAAATAAAAACTTAAAAACCCGCATTCCCGTAAAGGTCTGCGGGTTTTTAATAATCCCACCCTGCAAGACAACTCCACATGAACGTAATTGAGGAATTCAAAAGTACGCTCCTTGAAGGAAAAAATCTCACTGAGGAATATCTTCAGCGTAAGCCCGATCTCTCTTCTCCCGATGCAATCCAGATAATGCTGGAAATTCTGAAAGAGGTCTATAACTCAAAAATGCCCTTTAATACCTACCTTGGCATTAAAGTCACAGAGCTTAACCTTGACAGAGCAGTAATTGAGATAGACGCACGGGAGGAACTTCAGGGCAACTACGTTAAGAAAATTCTTCACGGCGGAGCAATTTCAGCAGTAATAGACCTGGCAGGAGGGATAATAGCACAGTCTCATGCCTTCGCAGGAATGAATGGCGTAACCATTGCAGAGCTTATTGCCCGGTTCAGTAAAATGAGCACTCTCAATATCAGAGTTGATTATCTCAGACCCGGCTCAGGGGAAAAATTCAAATGTATTGCAAAAGTATTGCGTGCCGGGAATAAAGTTGCAGTTGTCCAGATGGAGATGTTAAACGATAAAAATATTCTGATTGCCGCAGGCACAGGTTCATATCTTATCGGATAGAAAGCTCCCCTCTTTCATCTCTTTACCATTATAATAGATCAGCGGAACCTCTATTTTTGATTCAAGTTTATCCACAGGTATCGTTATACATCCCCTGCCGCAAAGCAGTTTTATCTCTTTTTCGGTGAAACCCAGGCTGTCAACAGTGAAATCCCCTGCTGAAATAAAGATCTGAGTCTCTTTTACCCCCTCCCCTTCGTATGTAAGGGAATACCAGGATGTACCCCGTGCAGAATTCCGCCCCTCATAAAGCTTTAAAGTCTGGACTTCTCCATTCTGTTTATAATACCTGCACTCCTTTATAATTTTTTCCATCTGCGGATTTCCATACTTTATATTCCTGTCTTTCGCCTTAAACCTGTCATGGAAAAACGCAAAAACAGCGAGAATTACAACCAGGATGAATATTGTATATGATGCATATTTTTTCATCTGCAAGCCTGCTCTGTCCTTATTCTAATCAAAAGATAAAATCTGCATAGTTATATTCAATCTTTTTTTCATGGCACAACAGCAAAAAGGAGCATACTTAGTATGCCCCTTTTTGCACGTAAATGTTAAATATAATCAGTACCTGTAATGATCCGGTTTAAAAGGTCCGTTTATAGGAACTCCGATATAATCAGCCTGTTCTTTGGTGAGCTTTGTGAGCTTAACACCCAGCTTCGCCAGGTGAAGTCTTGCAACTTCCTCATCTAATTTTTTGGGAAGGATGTAGACTTTATTTTCAAGCTTTTTTGTAGCCAGTTCAATCTGCGCCAGGGTCTGGTTTGTAAAGCTGTTACTCATTACAAAACTGGGGTGTCCTGTTGCACAACCAAGGTTCACAAGACGACCTTCAGCGAGAACTATGATTGAGTTTCCTGACTCAACAGTCCATTTATCCACCTGCGGCTTTATATTCATCTTTTTACATTTGCTGTTGTTTTCAAGATAATGCATTGCAATTTCACTGTCGAAGTGACCGATGTTGCACACAATTGCTCCATCCTTCATCTGCTCCATATGTTTCCCTGTGATAACATCGAGGTTTCCTGTGGTAGTTACAAAGATATCGCCGACTGATGCGGCTTTCTCCATTGTTGTCACCTCGTAACCTTCCATTGCAGCCTGTAGAGCACAGATAGGATCGATCTCTGTAATTAGAACTCTTGCTCCAAACCACTTCATGGACTGAGCACAACCTTTACCCACATCACCATATCCGGCCACAACAACGATTTTACCTGCGACCATTATATCTGTCGCACGTTTGATGCCGTCAGCAAGGGATTCTCTGCACCCGTAAAGGTTGTCGAATTTTGATTTTGTCACAGAGTCATTAACATTGATTGCCGGGAAGAGCAGTTCACCGGATTTTGCCATGTGGTAAAGTCTGTGAACGCCAGTTGTTGTTTCTTCGGATACACCGCGTATGTTTTTAACATCCTCAGTCCATCTTTTCGGAGATCTCTTTACGCTGGCTTTCACCCGTTCCATGACGATCTGCATCTCTTTATGATCATACTTCTGACTGAGAATGGAAGCATCCTTCTCCGCCTTATGACACTGGTGAACAAAGAGTGTGGCGTCTCCTCCGTCATCAACAAGGAGATTCGGGCCTTTTCCGTCAGGCCATGTAAGTGCCATCTCTGTACACCACCAGTACTCTTCAAGCGTTTCACCTTTCCATGCGTATACTGCGCATTTTCCTGCTTTAGCTATAGCTGCAGCTGCGTGGTCCTGTGTTGAGAAAATGTTGCAGGACGCCCACCTGACATCAGCTCCCAGTTCAATAAGTGTCTCGATTAGAACTGCTGTCTGAATAGTCATGTGAAGACTTCCTGTTACGCGGAGCCCTTTAAGGGGTTTGGTTTTGCCGTATTTTTCACGTACAGACATGAGTCCCGGCATCTCTGCCTCCGCGAGCTCTATCTCCTTTCTGCCCCAGTCCGCAAGGTTGATATCAGCAACCAGGTTTTTGAGTTTTAGATCCAGTTCCATGAATCCGTCTTTTGTTTTAATATTCATAAACTTCTCCTGAATTATTTTACATTTTAATTCCGCAGCAACTGCTGCCTTATGTCATACCAGTGAAGACGGGAATCTATTGAAACTTTCCTATAAAAAAGCATTTCAAAAAGATGGATCTCCCCCTTTGCGTATATGACCGACAATTAAATCTTACTACATACATATATAAAAGGTTCCAGACCGTTATCAGCCCTGAACTTCTTTACTGATTCAATTTTAAAACCGCACTGTTCCATCCAGCCTTCAACAGTTGCATCGTGAAAACCGAGCCACCTGTGCCCGAACCTGCTTCGCATTGCTTCATTATTATGAATTGAAAGATCTCCGATTATCAGTCTCCCTCTTTTTTTCAGAATACGGCAGGCCTCTTCAATTCCCCTTGCCGGTTCATCCAGGTAGTGGAGAACCATATTTATTACAACGCAATCAGCTTCCTCATCACGCAGGGGGAGATGCGAAAGTTCCCCGAGCCTGAATTCAATCTGTTCAGGAGGAATCCCGGAAAGATTCTGCCGTGCTATATCAATCATGCCGGTAGATCTATCAACTCCTATTACCTTACTGCTACTTTTCAGCAGTAGTGCCGCCAGTTCGCCATTACCGCACCCCAAATCAGCAGTTACAGATGATCTCTTCATAATTCCGAGAATCTCACTGTTGAGGTCAAGACCCGCCAGCATTTCACGCCTTATTGCGCTCCATCTGGAGGCTATTCCGTTAAAATACTCCCGCCCCTTCCGGCTACGGTCAGCCATATACGATTCAAGAGATCTGCTGTCACTTTCATATAATGCACCTGTCATCTCCTGCCCTATAATTTTTATCATTTTTTCAGCAGGGCCATTAGCCGGAACAGTATAAAAAGCCCAGAGCCCATCCTTTCTGCATGAGAGTATTCCCGCATCAGCAAGAATCTTCAGATGCCGGGAGATACGCGACTGTCCCATGCCGAGGACATCAACAATCTCATTAACATTCAGCTCGTGATTTAACAGAAGGCTGAGAATTCTGAGTCTTGTTTCATCCGAAAGAGCTTTTAAAACTGTCAAAAGTTCCATAAACTATATCAATATATCCTGATATAGTTATATAAATTATTACTGCGGAAATAGTCAAGATATTATTGCAAAAAAATAATCACTGCTTTGTGCAATGTAATAAAAAAAACATCATTATCAAGTTTACATAAGCGCTGTTAAAAGTTTTAATTCCATTCACGAAAAATTATAATTGTAACTTTGCATATAAAATCACTACATATGTAAAAAATATTTTCTTTCCACTGAATTTATATAAATTAAACATATAACCAAACCGGAGAAAAAACATGCTGCCTAATATCAACCTCCCGCTGATTCAGAATGCTGACCTTAAGGGGAAAATTGTTCTTGTACGCGTTGATCATAATGTTGTAAAAAGCGGAGTTATACATGACCCCTACAGAATTGATGCTACGATAGGTACACTCTACCATATAAATGCACGGGGCGGCAAAATGATCCTTATGACTCACGTAGGGAGGCCGCGTAACAAAAAAACCGGAGAACTAACACTCAGTGAAAAAACCTCAGTGCAGCCCATTGTGGAATACCTGCAGCAGAAGCTTCACATCAAACTTAAGGTTCCGGAATTTCTCCGCGATGACAAAAAGGGATACACAGGGATAGAGACATCAATCAATCACCTGATACGGGAACTGCGGGAGGATAAAATTGACGGTATATATCTGCCTAACACCCGGTGGTTCTACGGCGAAGAGGCCAAGGATGAAAACCGCGAACGTTTTGCCAATCAGCTCGCAGGGCTTGCGGATATCTTTGTTAATGACGCATTCGGTTCATGGCAGGCGCACGCGTCAACTGTTGATGTCAGCCGGTATCTCCCCTCATACGCAGGTTTTCTGCTTCAGAAGGAGATTGAAAACCTCGACAGAATTTACAACCCGCAGACACCGTTCCTTGCTGTTGTGGCAGGAGCGAAGTTCGACACAAAAATCGAACCTCTTTATGCTCTAATTCAAAAAGCAGACTGGCTTGTCCTTGGAGGGGTAATATACAATGCCTACCTCTGCGCGAAATACAACATCAGGATCAAGGGAGTTGAAGATGACGACCTTGAACATGCAAAAAAATTTGTGGAATTTGCGGCGAAGTTTCCCGGGAAGATAATCGAACCCCCTTATATTACAGAGTCTGACGTGCCTGATGCGCGTGAAGAGGGGAAATACCGGAAAATTGATATACGGACATTGAAATCCGGAACTTCACTGAACTATATTTATGATGTTGCCTCTGACAGTTTCTCAGTCGAAGAGGTTATTGAAACTTTTCACAAGGCAAAAACAATCTTTGTAAACGCGGTAATGGGATACACTCCGCATTTCAACGAAGGGACAATCGCTCTTGACCAGCTTATTGATGAGAACGATAGCGCTGTTAAGTTATACGGCGGCGGTGATACAATGCAGGAGCTGAAGCGGCTGCTGCCGGGACTTTATATCGCGGCAATAGACTCACCTGACTACTATATATTCACCGGAGGCGGCGCAGTTCTTAAAGCTATTGAACAGGGGACAGTTACAGGGCTTGCACCGGTTAAGGCGCTGATTGAGAGGTAATAATAATTCATTTCAGGAATTCAGCAGAAATCCTTTTACTGAGTTATAGACATCTTCTGCAAGCTTAAAAAATTTAAAAGCAATATCCGGCGATGGTTTACCACATGGGGTCAAACCAAGATCTGCAGGATATCTTGCATCAATATACAATTCATTAAGCTGGTCAAAAATATCATTATCTACAGAAATCTCAAAATATGGCAAAACTCTCTCTTTTAATGTGATGAGGTCATGAAGACGGGGAACTTTACCTTCAAATTCCTCAAGAACAGCTTTGAAACATTTTTCAACCACCTGCTGACAATGAAAAGCTGTCATATTTGTCAGATTATCATTTCTGCATATCTCTTTAACAACAGCCAGATCATCACAGGCTGCATTAAGCCATGATTCAGCCTGCTTTTTCATAAAGTACAACTCCATCTGTCTTAAGTGAATTATAAAAGGAAGTTTGAAGTTCCGAAATCTGTTTAAATTCCCCCCTCGTATATACTATAATATCAATATGTATTTTCCTGCTCAGGTTATACAAAGCCTTTCTTACAAGCAATTTTCTTTTCTTACGTTCAGAATAGTCAGCCGGAATTATAAATTCATCAAGAATAACAACAATATCTATATCACTCTCATCATCCGAATTCCCCGTAGCCTGTGAACCGAAAAGGTAAATTTTAAAGGGATCAATGACCTTCAGTGATTCGACTAACTCAA
>DINC01000319.1:6334-8190 GCA_002425885.1 Spirochaetia bacterium UBA5550
TCAATCATTTTTTAATTTACATTACACAGAGTGATTAGTATAAATATCTTATGCAACTGATAATATGGAGGATATATGAGTTTATCACAGAAAATAGATGAAGACATGCGTAACGCAATGAAGTCCGGAGATAAAGAGAGGGCCGGAACCCTTAAAATGCTGAAATCGGATATCACTTACGAAAAAGCTAAAACAGGCGAGGACCCCTCTGACGAACAGGTGCTTGATGTAATCAATCGCGCGTCTAAAAGAAGAAAAGAAGCAATAAAGGAATATGAAGCAGCAGGGAGAGCTGACCTTGCCGCAACTGAAGCTGCTGAACTTAAGATAATCGAAGAGTACCTCCCGGAACAGATGACAGAGGAGCAGATCTCCGCAGCACTGGACAAAATCCTTGCCGAAGCAGGAGAGGTGAACCAGAAGATGTTCGGCAAACTTATGGGTATTGCCTCAAAGGAGCTTAAAGGGAAAGCTGACGGTTCAGTGATAAAGGATATACTGCAGAAGAAGCTGGGAGCTTCATAAAATAAATTTTACACAGATGTGCGGAGACACAGAGTTTTAGAATAACAGAAATCACAGTCTATGTCTCTCCTCTCCGCAAATTATTTTACAACCCCCTGAAATCAAGTGTAGCGAAATAGTCTTCCACTGTTTCCGCGCGCCGGATCTTCTGTACAGAGCCATCCTCTTTCAGCAGAAGTTCCGCTGATCGGAGTTTCCCGTTATAGTTAAAGCCCATTGCATAACCGTGGGCACCTGTATCATGCATAACAAGGATATCACCTGTCTCGATCTCAGGAAGCATCCTGTCTATGGCAAACTTGTCATTGTTCTCGCAGAGTGATCCTGTTACATCATACCTGTGGTCATGCTTAGCATCCTCTTTACCAAGCACTGTTATGTGGTGGTAGGCGCCATAGAGGGCGGGCCTCATGAGATCAGCCATGCACGCGTCAACTCCTATGTAGTTTTTGTAAATATTCTTTCTGTGGATAGCCTTAGTCACGAGGAAACCGTGCGGCCCTGTCATGAGTCTTCCGCTCTCCATGCATATCCTCAAGGGCTTGAGCCCGCGTCCCGTGATCTTCTCCTCATATTCCTGATGAATCTTCTCACCGATATAATCGAGATCAAGAGGTTTGTCCCCCGGCCTGTACGGAATTCCAAATCCGCCGCCAAGATTCACAAAATCGAAATCAATATTCACCTCTGTACTGAGATCATAAACAAGATCAAAGAGGATCTCTGCTGTATCAACAAAATAATCAGCATTAAGCTCATTGGATGCAATCATTGTATGGAGCCCGAAATTTTTAACTCCTCTCTCTTTCACTGTCCTGTACGCTTCAAAGAGCTGTTCCCGCATAAGGCCGTATTTAGCCTCTTCAGGTACCCCTATGATTGCGTTCCCCCCTTTCAGCGGACCGGGGTTATACCTGAAAGAGATGGTTGACGGGAGGCCGATATTTTTATCCACATAATCGATATGCGTAATGTCATCGAGGTTCAGAATTGCGCCGAGGGTCTTCGCATAATTATATTCATCCACGAGGGTGTTGTTTGAAGTGAGCATAATCATCTCACCCTTAATCCCCGCACGTTCAGCGAGCATCAGTTCCGGGAGAGAACTGCAGTCCGCTCC
Organism: Spirochaetia bacterium UBA5550; assembly: GCA_002425885.1. Lineage (GTDB taxonomy): Bacteria > Spirochaetota > UBA4802 > UBA4802 > UBA5550 > UBA5550. The sequence goes on from DINC01000319.1 coordinate 7,980, forward strand.
GAACCCCTCCTCCCTCATAATCTTTATAAGATATGGATTTGGATTGGCTTTAACTGCGAAGTATTCCCTGAATTCAGGGGCCCATGAAAAAGCTTTAACAAGTCTCTTCGCATTTTCACGAATCCCCTTTTCGTCATAAATATGAAAAGGGGTGGGATAATCCTTAATTATCTCTTCTATTTTTGTCCTGTTAAAAGGAAGTGTTTTCATC
>DINC01000321.1 GCA_002425885.1 Spirochaetia bacterium UBA5550
TACCGGGAATTTAACCGGACAATTCCCTATAAATAAAAAATAATTTCAAGAATAAAATAAATCATTTGATCTTGACAGTAATTTATTGAAAACCTTCTGTAAATCCTTATAAATCAGGGATTTTAAACCGGAGGAATAGATGTCACGAGTATATAATTTTTCAGCAGGGCCCGCAGTTCTCCCTGAATCTGTCCTTAAAAAAGCCGCTTCCGAAATGCTTGAATATGGCGACACAGGTATGTCAGTAATGGAGATAAGCCACCGCTCCTCCGCCTACATGAAGATCCAGAAGGATGCCGAGATGCTGCTCCGGAAACTGATGAATATACCTGACAGCTACAGCGTACTCTTTCTCCAGGGGGGAGCTTCGCTTCAATTCTCCATGATACCTATGAATATCATGACTATTAATAAAAAATTCGACATCATCCACACAGGTGTATGGACAGAAAAAGCCATCAAAGAAGGGAAAAAATTCGGAGAGGTTAATGTTGTTGCCTCCTCAGAAGATACAACATACACATACATCCCTGACCTTGATAAGATAAAATTCTCCCCAGACGCTGACTATGTACATATCTGCTACAACAACACAATCTACGGGACAAAATACAGCAGGCTCCCGAAAACAGGGGATGTGCCAATTGTTTGTGACATGTCCTCCTGCATCCTTTCAGAACCATATAATGTTGCAGACTACGGAGTAATTTTTGCGGGTGCGCAGAAAAATATCGGCCCCGCAGGCGTGACCATTGTAATTATCAGAAAAGATCTCATGGAGAGAGCAGATAAAACTTTACCTGCAATGCTTGATTTCAGGACTCACGCTGACAGTGACTCGCTGTTCAACACACCCCCCACATACGCGGTTTATATCGCGAAAATGATTTTTGAATGGCTCGCTGACATGGGGGGAGTTGAAGCAATGCACAAAATCAACATGGAGAAAGCAGGGCTCCTCTATGACTTCATAGACAACTCTTCAATCTTCAAAGGAAATGTGGAGAGAAACTCCAGATCCATAATGAATGTAACCTTCAGCACAGGCTCAAAAGAACTTGATGAAAAATTCGTAAAGGATGCCGCAAAAAACGGGCTTGTGAGCCTTGCGGGACATAAAACAGCCGGCGGCATGAGAGCAAGCATTTACAACGCAATGCCTGTTGAAGGGGTCAAAGCCCTTGTTGAATTTATGAAAAAATTCGAATCTGAAAACAGATAACCAGCTTAAAAACCACTAATCCGGAGAGACCGGCTCTTTTTTCTTAAAGAGTTGGTCTCATCTGCCGACAATTTAAACGTGGACAATGGATTTGCCACTTCTCTAAACATATTTTCATACGGGTTATATATGCAGAACATGGATTTCTATGAAGGGAGACACCTTAGGGATATCCCTTCCCAGTTTGACAGGGTTGACCCTGAATTTTTTACACGGGGCTCAATGATGAACGGCAGGGAGCAGGACTTTCAGAGAAAAAAAGCAACAGGGATGTTCACCATCATTACTGCTCTTATTATAATCTCTTTCACAACCGGCCTTGTTATAGGTATTAAATTTGCAGGCAGTTCAGAGAGAAAAATTGTCGATGACAGAACAATGAATGCAGTTAATAGCCTCAGTGCGAAAATGAGCGATGCTATAAAGGAAAATTCCGCTTCAGGTAAAAGCGCAAGTGAAATATACCCTAAAGCAGAATATCCATTTGTAATACAACTTTCAAAAGAATACGCAGAGGGTGACATTAAAACCGTGGCTCAATTCCTCAGCGCAAAAGGCCATACAGTAATTGTTTCGCAGAGCAACGGCGCTTTCAGAATTTTCACAGGGCCGTATAAAACCGAGACAGACGCGAAAAAATCTCTTTCCGAAATTTCTCTTTACAAGCAATATGCCATTTCGACAAATGCACAGATAGTAAAACGCATTTAACCGGAAACTGAAATGAATACAGTCGTTAGAACAGCCGCAGAGGGGGATGTGGAACATATCTACTCCCTCATTTCGCATTATGCCGCAGAAGGTGTAATACTCGAAAGAACCAGGGAGGATATCAGGAGCAATCTTGAAAATTTCCTTGTGGCTGAAGTTGACGGCAGGTTTGCGGGATCTGTTACTCATTACGGATACGGAGAGATGCTTAAAGAGGTACGTTCTCTTGCGGTACACGGGGACTTTCAGGGGCTCGGGATCGGGAGCAGACTGCTGAAGGAGCTCATCTCCACAGTGAGATCAAAATGCCGTGCCAGGATATTTACTCTTACATATAAACCCGGTTTCTTCGAAAAAAACGGGTTCACACCGGTGCCGAAAGATGATTTCCCTGAAAAGATATGGAAGGACTGCATCAACTGCAGGGACAGAGAGAAGTGCGGAGAAACCGCTCTTATCTATAAAGATTAATCAGAAAAAACCAGATACTGAAGCATTAGTTTTGCACTTTCATAAACATCTGCCGAAAGACTGTCGTGGTAAAAAACCCTGGCAAGATGGATCCTGTTTCTGCTGACATAGACCCCCTCCACCCCTGAAACCTGTGCATCACCAGGATATTTAATATCATAAAGAATCCGGTCATCGCGCCGTATTATCTCCTTACGCGAAAAGGAATCCACGCCAAGTTCATGCACCCATATATTCTGCGCTTCATGAGGTGTCGGCGCTCCCCCCTTCAGAATTCTGCTCTCAATACCCGCTATATAATCAAAGCCCTGGTAATCTCCTTTGTCATTGACCTTCACACCGAACTTAAGGCCATACCCGGTCCCCCTGTACTTCCACTCCTTTTTAATGATACGCGGCCTGTGAGCGATTGTCATGCCATAGAACAGTTTGCTGTTTGTAAGATAGTACCTGTCATTCTCCCCTGTAAGAGTTATGGCTGACTCCATATCATATAATTCGTATCTTGTCCCGTGCTTCTTTTCAAGATAGTTCATCCATTTCGCAGATTCTATCTGCACTTTCCTGATCCTGCTGCTGGTGCTGCCGAGAGTCCGTATCGATTTAAGATAGAAAAGCCCCTCCGGATATTTCTTCTCATTTATCAACTCAACACCTGTATTAAAATAATAATCTATACCTTTTTCTGTTACAGGAATTAACTGAATCTCCGGAGTTTCAGCTATCCTTATTTTGAAAGTGCGGTCATAATAGTAGGAGTTACCCTCCCTGTCTTTAAAATACTTCCAGTCAGGCATCTGGGGAGTAACGGTACCCGGCAGAATCAGGATAAAAAGTATCAGAGCAGCGTGGGGAATTTTTTTCATCAGAGGCGGGTTATGTTACAAATATAATAATAACAATGATAGATATAACAAGTATAACAAATAATACAGATACAAGAATTGTAATCCAGTTATTTGGTTCTTTCATCTCCTCTTCAGAATTTCCGTTAGAAGATGCAATCTGCGTCATCTCTGTCTGGATCCTTACAGGTTCCTCTTCAACAATCTTGGAGTAAATACCCTTTGCCACCAGAACATAGAGTATCACCCCTTTACTCTCCTCGTTAGGAACTATTTCTACAACCCTTCCAACAACCGGGAGAGGCTTCCCTTCATGGTCTCTTGCCTTATATGCATCTATGATCCTTTCAGACACGGGATCACCGGCTGTTAAGGATACAAGGATCCGCTCACCCGCAGAGACCTCGGCAATAGGTTTGCCTTTAACAGGGGAGAGGACACAGCACCCTTCCACGATAAAAGATGCTTTTGTTTCAATCTCTGAAAGTTTCTTTCTGAAAGGTGTTTCCGGAACTTTTTTAAAATCCTGTCCGGCTGGAGCCTCAGCAGCAGGTTCCTCTGAAGATGGTGAATCAGGGAGCATTATCTCTATGCCCATAAGCTCAACGTCCATTGAGGTTGTTTTCTCAAGTTCAACCTGGCATTTGGCTTTTTCAGATTTAAAGATCTCCTTAATCATATCCTGCAGGGCAACTGAGAGATATTCCAGGTTCATCTTCTGTACGTCGGGGAAAACATCACGCTTAATCATTAATTCAAGGAGACTGGCTGTAAGCCTCCCAGAATCAATAGCATCACCGCCTGTTTCATAGGCCTCAATATTTTTATACAGAGATTTCCATTCATCAAAAATCCGGACTTTTGTATATGTGCCTGTATTTGAGGAAAGGACAGTTTTTACAGAGGAGATATACTCCTGAGTAGTATTAATAAAAGCAATAAAAGCGCCTGACTGGCTATAATCCGGGATTATAAATTTACCTTTGATCGCGACAACATCCTGAAGTTTCCCGGCAGCCATGAATTTTGCTTTTTCCATGTCACCGGCAGTATACTTCAGTGCTGTCTCAATCTTCTTCGCTTTTTCGCTTACGCTGTCGTTCTGGCCTGCCATTATATTTCCTGCCCACCAAACATACTCTTTTCGAGAATCTCATACTTCTTCTGCGGGGAGAGATTAATCATCTTCTTCACACCGCTTAAGACTTTTACGAAATACTTCTGCTGAACCTTTATTATATAATAACCTTTTTCAGCCAGGGAATCATCCAGTTCATATTTATCTGAACTTAAGTTTATCCCGGCAGATGGCCCCATGGTTTTAACAATATGCTGAGGAAGAATATATTTTATTGAAAGCTTCTCCACACCCAGCTCCAGTCTCTTCATATTCCTGAATGATGAATACTCTTCAGGCGGAAGATTCTGCCAGAACCTTGGATTAGCTGAAAGCACAACAGCAGCAGCGGCACTCTCCTCGTCTACAAGCACTTTCACATAAGTATTGAACTGTTTATAGGAGGACAGCAGCCCGAAAAGGCTGTCATCTTTTACACTGTTGTCGCTCTTCCCCTTTTTTTTCATAAATCGCCGCTGCTTTTAATCTATACAGAGACAAACTCTCCGTCATTTCTCCTTATTACCCTGAGTTTCATAAGCTCTTCAAGAACCTTCTTAAGAACCCCGGTTTCCATGCCGCAGAATCTTGATATCTCTTCAACTCCTGCGTGATGATTGAGTTTGAGATAATCAATTATATCACTCTCATGCTCAGTGAGCGGGCCTATGTAGTACCTGTTGTTTTTTCCCAGCTCCTCACGTATTACAGCAAGCCTGCCGCTCTTATAATTAGAGTATGAATTAAATACAGAGTCAATATTTATTTCAGATACCGGAGATATATTCCTTACTTTTATATAAAAATCAACGGTTTCAGCATCAATAATAAGTTTAACCAGGAATTCATCAATGAATGACGAATCTATGACTTTAATATTTTCAAAATCAAGAACTACAGTTTCACCCTCCCCGATAATGGAAAGCTTATCTTTCATCTTCGCGTACATAAGCCGCCCCACAGGCCTTGTTACAAGATCCGGGAGTTTCATTTTAGCTTCTCTGGCAAGCTTTGCCACTTTAATAATCATATAATCTCCATTATGATGAGAGAGAAATTGAAATCTGTGTTCCGTCAAATTGAGGGAGGTCATTCCTGAGGAATATATTTTTCCCGCTTCCGTCTTTTCTGTTATACAGAGCTGACAGTGAAGAGGAATCACTCCTTATAAAAACAGACCCCTTCAGCCTCTCTGTAATGGCATTAACCTGACATAAGCCGTATCCGAATTCTCTCTTACTTGAAATCGGAGTTGTAAGCGCCTTTTCAATCAGCTCAGCCCCTGTGCTGTAGGTTATCTCACTCTTCTGGTCAAAACTCTTCCTGATACCGATTCCCGAATCGGATATCACAAGTCTTGCTATATTTTCGTTTCCGGTTTTATATGTCTGCATCGCCAGAAAGCCTGTATCCATTGAATGCTCAAAAATATTCTGGCAGAGTTCCGAGATAACTGTGACAAAGTAGTCCACCACCTCTTCATTCATCCAGAACTTCAGTATCCCGTGTGCCCTCTTCCTGAAAAGCGCTATGACAGATGCAATAACATTAACGCTCTGCCTCTCCTTGTTCGGTATCTCTACAATTTCAAGAAGTCTGCTGCTTGATATGTTTCTTTTCAGCACCATACTGTCCGGAATGGTTTCACTTACACTGAATATATCTCTGCTTAAAAAATCCATTCTGGTTAGATACTGATTTATCTGGAGCGGAATATTAACAAGCCTGATTCTCTCCCCCTTTTTTCTGAGGTAGTTACGCCCCATCAGAAGAAATGAAAGCATCGAGTACGGCTCAATGAAAGCTACGCGCGACATGTCGATAACTCCGCCGGAGTTCAGAACTGTATCATTCATTGCCACTATATTCTCAAAAATATAAGGGTCCCTGAATCTGTCCGGCATAACTAATGTCCTGTCAGAAGCGCTCATCTATCCTTCCGGTAAGAGATATGTGTATCTTTTTAATGATCGGAATGCTGAGTATTAAACATGAACAATAAATATTAAAAAATGTTTGCCATTAAATGCCATATAATCACTTTAAATTATAAGAGCATGATAGTGTTACACAAAGCCCTGATTATTCCTTTATCTCCAATAATCTAAAAAAAATTGTACACTTCGCATTCAGCTATTATATTCAATTCATAGAACGAGGTTTATTGTGGCAGCTAAAGAGGAAAAAAAATCGAAAAACAAAATACTTGAAGAGAAGCTTTTCTATAAAAAAAAGAGCGCATGGGCTGATTTTGAGGATACTGAACATAAAAAGATATTCAGCTTCTGTGATCATTACAAAAAATTTATCGGGGAATCGAAAACTGAGAGGATCTGCATCAGCAACATAATCGCTATTCTCGAAAAGAACGGTTTTAAAAGTATTGATCACGTTAAATCTGTGAAAAAAGGGGACAGGGTTTACAGGGCATACAAAGGTAAAACACTTATTGCCTTTATTGCCGGTGAAAACCTTGAAAGTATCCGTCTCATAGGATCTCACGTTGACTCACCAAGACTGGATCTTAAACCGAGCCCTCTATATCAGAATTCTGAGCTTGCACTTCTTGAGTCACACTACTATGGCGGAATTAAAAAATTTCACTGGGTCAACACCCCTCTTGAAATGCATGGTGTTATATTCACAAAATCAGGAAAGGAAATTGTACTGAACATCGGAGCAAATGACAATGATCCGAAATTCATTATACCCGACCTGCTCCCTCACCTTGCAAAAGAGCAGATGAAAAAGGACGGCACCAAGGTAATAGAAGGGGAAGACTTAAACATACTCTTCGGACATATACCTGTTCGGGACAAGGATGTTAAAGAAAAAATTAAATTCAGCGTTTTAAAATATCTCCATGACGCTTATGGGCTCATTGAGGAGGACTTTATCTGCGCCGAGCTTGAATTTGTCCCCTCGCAGAAGCCTGTGGACATAGGACTGGACAGGGGACTTATGGGTGCCTACGGACAGGATGACAGGGTGTGCGTTTACACTTCACTCATGGCCCTCACTGAAACAACAGAGCCTCTCCACACCGCTGTTGCTTATTTCAGCGACAAAGAGGAGACAGGTTCAAATGGAGATACCGGAGCGGAGAGCTTTGCTCTTATGAATTTCGCGCAGGAATATGTAAGGCTCACCGGGATTAAAAAAGATGCGTGGAAACTCCTTGAGAGCTCCAAAGCAATTTCAGCTGATGTTACTGCTGCGATGGACCCCACATATTCTTCGGTGAATGACCCGCAGAATGTCTCATACCTTGGAAAAGGTGTTTCCATAGAAAAATACGGCGGCGGCGGCGGCAAATACAACACAAACGATGCTCACGCTGAATATATGCAGCAGATGAGACAGCTTGCTGATAAACATAAAATTCCCTGGCAGACAGGGGAGATGGGTAAACTGGACATCGGCGGAGGGGGCACAATCGCAATGTTTATGTCCCGCTACGGCATGGACTGTATAGATGCCGGCCCGTGCGTTCTAGGTATGCATTCAATCTGTGAAGTAACATCAAAGGCGGACATATATTCAGCCTATCTGCTGTACAAGGCTTTTCTTGCGGAGTAAAAATTCACCCGTACAGCAAGGGTTACATACAGCAAG